>NZ_RZPQ01000369.1:0-5734 GCF_003999135.1 Mesorhizobium sp. M7A.F.Ca.CA.004.06.1.1
GCTCCCAAGCTCAGCGCCTTCCCCGTGTTCATGCGGGTCGAGGGCGAAGCCGTGGCCATCGTCGGCGGCGGCGAAGAGGCACTCGCCAAGGCGCGGCTGATCGGACAGTCGAGCGCGGTCCTGCGGATCATCGCGGAACACGCCGAGCCCGATCTGCTCGCCTTCATCGTCCAGGCCGGCGCGAGCCATTTTGCCGCCGCTTACGACGCATCGCAGCTCGAAGGCGCGATCATGGTGTTTGCCGCCAGCGGCGACGAGGAACTCGACCGTCGGGTGGCTGCGGATGCGCGCCGCCTAAGCATTCCGGTCAATGCCGTCGATCGGCCTGAGCTTTGCGATTTCTTCACCCCGGCGCTGGTCAACCGCGCGCCGGTCGCCATCGCCATCGGCACCGAAGGTGCAGGCCCGGTGCTTGCCCAGATGTTGCGCGGCCGCATCGACCGCATGCTGTCGCCGTCGCTCGGGCCGCTGGCAATTCTTGCGGCGTCGTTTCGCGGGGCTGCCGAGAAGCTGCTGCCGAAAGGCAATGCCCGCCGCCGCTTCTGGAATGATTTCTTCTCTGGCGCTCCTGCGCGCGCGGCCGAAGCCGGCCAGCTTTCGCAGGCGCATGAAGCTGCCGTCGATCTCCTGCTGTCGGACACGCCCGCTTGCGGTCACATCGCGCTGGTTGGCGCCGGTCCGGGCGCCGAGGATCTTTTGACCTTGCGGGCCCATCGTCTGCTGATGGAAGCCGATGTCATCGTCCATGACGCGCTGGTGCCCGAGGCGGTCGTTGCCATGGGTCGCCGCGATGCCGAGCGCCTGCCGGTCGGAAAGCGTAAGGGCTGCCACACCAAGAGCCAGGCTGAGATCAATGCGCTGCTGGTCGAGCTTGGCCGTGAAGGCAAGCGTGTCGTGCGGCTGAAGTCGGGCGATCCGCTGGTGTTCGGCCGGGCCGGCGAAGAGATGGCGGCACTTCGTGATGCCGGCATCGCCTATGAGGTGGTTCCGGGTGTCACCGCGGCCTTTGCCGCCGCCGCCGATTTCGAACTGCCGCTGACCTTGCGCGGTGTCTCCTCGTCGATGGTGTTCACCACCGGCCACGACCTCAAGGGCAATTCGCTGCCCGACTGGGCCAAGCTCGCCATTTCCGGCGCCACCGTCGCCGTTTATATGGGCCGCTCGGTGGCCGCCGAGGTTGCCGGACGGCTGATCGAGGCCGGTCTGTCGCCGGACACTGCGGTGGCCGTGGTCGAGAATGCCAGCCTCGCCAACCGGCGTCGCTTCCACGGCACGCTTGCCGACCTGCCGTCGCTGGAAGCGCGCGCCGATCTTTCCGGCCCGGTCATGACCATCATCGGCGATGCGGTCGCCGGCGCCAATTTTGAGCGATCCGAGCCGCTGGCGGCACACAGGCATGAAGGTGCGTCCAGTTCGATCGCCGAAGGAGTTCAGCCATGAAGATACTGACCGCCAACCGCCTCACCGACGGCATTGCTGTCTGGTACGCCGATGGCGGCTGGGCGGAGACGGTGGACCATGCCGACCTCGCCGATGACAAGGCAGCGGAGGATAGGCTCGAGGCGATCGGCGCCAAGGCCTATGCCGCCAACGAAGTGGTCGACGTCAATTTGATCGACGCTGAAGTCGTCAACGGTGTCGTCCAACCGGTGCGGCTGCGCGAGAAGATCCGCGCTGCCGGCCCGACCATTCGCAACGATCTCGGCAAGCAGGCTGCGCGGGCAGCATAACCAAGACACCAGGCATGGGCGGACGCGCCCTGAAAGACCAAGCATGTACCGTTACGATGAGTTCGACCACGATTTTGTCCAAGCCCGCGTCGCCGAGTTCAGCGACCAGGTGCAGCGTCGTCTTGCCGGCGAGATCACCGAGGACCAGTTCCGGCCCTTGAGGCTGATGAACGGCGTCTATCTTCAACTGCATGCCTACATGCTGCGCATCGCGGTGCCTTACGGCACGCTGAACGGCAAGCAGTTGCGCATGCTTGGTCACATCGCCCGCAAATACGACAAAGGCTATGGCCATTTCACCACCCGCCAGAACATCCAGTTCAACTGGCCGGCGCTGTCTGATATTCCGGCGATCCTGGCGGATCTCGCAAGTGTCGAGATGCATGCCATCCAGACCAGCGGCAATTGCATTCGCAATGTCACCGCCGACCACTTCGCCGGCGCTGCCGCCGACGAAGTCGCCGATCCGCGTCCCTACGCGGAAATCCTGCGCCAATGGTCGTCGGTGCATCCGGAATTCTCGTTCCTGCCGCGCAAGTTCAAGATCGCGGTGACGGGTGCCGAGCGCGACCGCGCCGCCATTCAGACCCACGACATCGGCCTGCACCTGAAGAAGAACGCCGCCGGCGAACTCGGTTTCGCCGTCTATATCGGCGGCGGCCAGGGCCGCACGCCGATGGTTGCCCGCAAGATCCGCGATTTCCTGCCGGAAGCCGACCTTCTGTCCTACTGCACGGCGATCCTGCGCGTTTACAACCTCTATGGCCGCCGCGACAACAAGTACAAGGCGCGCATCAAGATCCTCGTCCATGAGACCGGCGTCGAGGAGATCACCCGCCAGGTCGAGGCCGAGTGGCAGGAGTTGAAGGACGCCGAGCTGAAGCTGCCGGAAGCCGACATCCGCGCCATCGAGGCCTATTTCGCGCCACCGGTGCTCGCTGGGCGGCCGGAAGGCGACCAGGCGGTCAAGCTGGCGCGGCTCGATTCCAAGGGGTTCTCGGAGTGGCTCGACCAGAATGTCGTGACGCACCGCCATCCCGACTATGCGGCGGTGACGATCTCGCTGAAGGGCATCGGCGAGGTGCCCGGCGACGCCTCGGACAGCCAGATGGAAGCGATCGCCGACATCGCCGAGAAATATGGCTTTGACGAGCTGCGTGTCAGCCATGAGCAGAACCTGATCCTGCCGCATGTGGCCCGCGCCGACCTCAAGGCGGTCTATGATGCGCTGGTCGGCATCGGCCTGGCGACGGCCAATTCCAACCTGATATCGGACATCATCGCTTGCCCGGGCCTCGACTACTGTGCGCTGGCCACAGCGCGCTCGATCCCGATCGCGCAGGAAATCTCGCGCCGCTTCGCCTCGCTTGAGCGGCAGCGCGAGATCGGCGAACTGAAGCTGAAGATCTCCGGCTGCATCAACGCCTGCGGTCATCACCATGTCGGCCATATCGGCATCCTCGGGGTCGAGAAGAAGGGCTCTGAGCTCTATCAGGTGACGCTGGGCGGCTCGGCCGACGAAAACACCTCGGTCGGCGAGATCATCGGCCGCGGCTTCTCGTCGGAAGAGATCACCGACGCCATCGAGCAGATCGTCGAGACCTATCTCGGCCTCCGGCTCGACCCACAAGAGAAATTCATCGACGCCTACCGCCGAGTCGGTCCCGCGCCGTTCAAGGAGGCGCTCTATGCTGGCGAAGCCAAGGCCGCTTGACCGTATTGGAGACGTCGATGACGGTATCGCCGCCAAAGCGGCGGGGCTCGATGCGCTCTATGGTCATCTGAAGCCGATCGAGATCATCGAACGCTCGGCCCGCGAACTGTTCCTCGACGAGATCGCGGCGGTGTCGTCGTTCGGCGCGGATTCGGCTGTGCTGCTGCACATGATCGCCAAGATCGACCGGACGCTGCCGGTCATTTTCCTCGACACCGGCAAGCATTTCGAGGAGACGCTCGGCTATCGCGACGCGCTCGCCGCCGATTTCGGGCTGACCAACATAAGGGTGATCAAACCCGAGGAAGCAGCACTCGAACGGATCGATCCGACGGGCAATCTGCATCAGAGCAACACCGACGCCTGCTGCGACGTGCGCAAGGTGGAGCCGCTGGCGCGCGGTGTCGCGCCATTTCGTGCCTGGCTCACCGGCCGCAAGCGTTTTCAGGCCGCGACGCGGGCGGCGCTGCCGGTGTTCGAGGCGGTCGGTCCGCGCATCCGCATCAATCCGCTGGCGCATTGGACGACATCGGACCAGGCGGACTACATGCGCGCCCATGCGCTGCGCGAAAATCCGCTGGTCGCCTATGGCTATCTGTCGATCGGCTGCTTCCCGTGCACGCAGCCGGTGCAGCCGGGCGAGGACGCGCGCAGCGGCCGCTGGGCCGGTCACGCCAAGACCGAGTGCGGCATTCACCTGTCGGGGCTGGAGAAGTCGCTGACCGACGCATCCCTTTAGGATATGCTGATATTCAGGTTAGGCTGGCCTGCAAACGGCAGCTTCCTGCGCTTCCGGTGCTCACGTACTTCAAGTACGCTCCGCTCCGGTTCTCGGAAGCCGCTATTTTCGGCGCAGCCTGACCTGAATCTCAACACATCCTTGGTTCGTTTGACTATTTAGGAACTTTTTGATGACTGAACCGACGACAGCGGAGACCCGACTCTGGACCCCTGCGGGTTTTCACGAGGATGAGTGGACGCATGCCGAAAGCGCCGATGCGCTGTCCGGCAACGGCCGCTTCATCCTGCCGTTGCAAGTCTTCCTCGATCTGGATCCGGAGGTGCGCCGCTCGGCCAAGGAACGGCTCGGCGTCCTGCTGCAGCCTGGTGATCAGCTCGAGAAGATTGCCGACCTGCTCGACCAGCTGTCGCTGGTGGCATTGGCCTTCCCGGCCTTCAGCGACGGCCGCTCCTTCTCCAAGGGAGAACTGCTGCGCGGCCGCTACCATTTCGAAGGTGCCGTTCGCGCCACGGGCCAGGTGCTGGTGGACCAACTGCCGCATATGCTGCGGCTAGGCTTCGACGAGTTCGAGATTTCCAATGCGGTGCTGTTGAAGCGCCTGGAGGAGGGCCGCACCGGCGGATTGGGGCTCTACTACCAGCCAGCCGCCGTGCCGGAACCAAAAGGCCCGAAATACTCCTGGCGGCGCGTTCGCAGCAGCTGACGTTGCGGTAATTCCGCGCGTCTTTACATCAGCCGTGTTCAGGCCTTCTCTTGATCGTCCGGATGGAAAATCCGTGGAACGATCGGGGAGGGGTCTTCATGCGTTACGACTATGTCATAGCCGGCGGTGGGTCCGCCGGCTGTGCGCTTGCCGCGCGGCTTTCGGAAGATCCATCGAAAACGGTCTGCCTGATCGAAGCTGGCGGCGAGGGCAGGGATATGCTGATCCGCGCTCCGGCTGGCATTATCGGCATGCTTTCCGGCCGGCCCAGGATCAACAACTGGGCCTTCGAAACCGTGCCGCAGCAAGGTCTTGGCGGCCGCAAGGGCTACCAGCCGCGCGGCAAGGCGCTGGGCGGCTCCAGCGCCATCAATGCAATGCTCTATGTCAGGGGCCATCGCAGCGACTATGACGAATGGGCAAATCTGGGCTGCGAGGGCTGGTCGTGGGATGAGGTTCTGCCCTATTTCCGGCGCGCCGAGGGCAATGAGCGCGGCACTGATGCCTTGCATGGCGGGGACGGCCCGCTGAAAGTGTCGAACCAGCGCTCGCCGAGGCCGATCGCCAAGGCCTTCATAGAGGCTTGTGCCGAAAACCAGATTCGCGCCTCGGACGATTTCAACGGACCGGAACAAGAGGGCGCCGGCTATTTCCAGGTGACCCAGTTTGCCGGTGGCGCGCTTGCCGGCAAGGACGATGCCTGTGGCGTGCGCCCGCGTGATCACGGTCAGATTGCTCCGCTGCATCACCGGATGGAGATAGGCGGCGGCAGTCGAACAGCGCTCGCCATTACGGGCGCCACCGGCAAACTGGGTCACCTGGAAATAGCCGGCGCCCTCTTGTTC
>NZ_RZPQ01000036.1:0-17974 GCF_003999135.1 Mesorhizobium sp. M7A.F.Ca.CA.004.06.1.1
GCAACCGGCGGGAAGGGCAAGACCGGTGAGCGAGGAAACCAGGGCGGCCGCCACTGCCAGATCGGCCGCGGGCTCCGAAATCCGGTAGCCTCCGGCGACGTTGAGATAGACATCGTGGCTGCCGAAGCGCACCCCGCAATGGGCTTCGAGAACTGCCAGGATCATAGACAGCCGGGCGCCGTCCCAGCCGACGACGGCGCGGCGCGGCGTGCCGAGCGAGGAGGGTGCGACCAGTGCCTGGATCTCGACCAGCACCGGCCTTGTCCCCTCCATGCCGGCGAAAACCGCGGCCCCGGGCGATTTTGCATGGCGCTCGCCAAGGAAAAGCTCGGACGGATTGGCAACCTCGCGCAGGCCCTTGTCCGACATTTCGAAGACGCCGATCTCGTCGGTCGGTCCAAAACGGTTCTTCACCGTACGCAGGATGCGATAGTGATGGCCGCCTTCGCCCTCGAAGTAGAGCACGGCGTCGACCATATGCTCGACGACACGCGGCCCCGCGATCTGGCCTTCCTTCGTGACATGGCCGACCAGCACGATCGCAGCACCCGTGGATTTCGCATAGCGGATCATCGCCTGGGCGGCGGCGCGCACCTGTGTGACGGTGCCCGGTGCCGAATCGGCAAGGTCGGTCCACAGCGTCTGGATCGAATCCAGGATGACGAGATCAGGCCGCTTGCCGTCGGCGATCGTCGCCAGGATGTCCTCGACATTGGTCTCGGCGGCAAGTTCCACCGGAGAAGAGGCGACGCCAAGCCGCTGCGCCCGCAGCCTGATCTGCGCGACCGCCTCTTCGCCCGAGACATAGACGATGCGGTGGCCTTTTGATGCTAGCGCCGCGGCCGCCTGGGTGAGCAGCGTCGACTTGCCGATACCAGGATCGCCGCCGACCAGCAGCGCCGAGCCGCGCACGAAACCACCGCCGGTGGCGCGATCGAGTTCGCCGATGCCCGAAATGATGCGTGGCGCATCCTCGATGTCGCCGGACAGCGTGGTCAGCACCACCGCGCGGCCCTTGCGGGCATTGCGCGTGTTGGCCGGTCCTGAGCCGATGCCGCCGGACGTGCCTTCCTCGACCAGCGTGTTCCACTCGCCGCAGGCATCGCATTTGCCGGCCCAGCGCTGATGCACCGATCCGCAGCTCTGGCAGATGAATTGGACCCGGGATTTGGCCATCAGCGGGATGCTGCTTGAAAATGGTCTGGGCGAGGTTGGCTGGGGTAGGTCAAAAAGCTACTCGAACCTTTCCGGCAGATGATGCTCCTCGGCGAGGTCGGAGAAGCGGGTGAACTCGCCCTGGAAGGCAAGGCTGACGGTGCCGGTCGGTCCGTGGCGCTGCTTGGCGATGATCACTTCGGCCTTGCCCTGGACTTCGATCATCTTCGCCTCCCAGGCGAGATGCTCGGGCGTGCCTTTCTCCGGCTCCTTGTTCTTGATGTAGTATTCCTCGCGGTACACGAACAGCACCACGTCGGCGTCCTGCTCGATCGAACCCGATTCGCGCAGATCGGACAGCTGGGGATGCTTGTCGTCGCGGCTTTCAACCTGACGCGAAAGCTGTGAGAGGGCGATGATCGGCACGCCCAACTCCTTGCCGAGTGCCTTCAGTCCGGTGGTGATCTCGGTGATTTCCTGGACGCGGTTCTGCGACGCCTTGGCGGACGAACCCTGCATCAGCTGGATATAGTCGATGACCATCAGGTCAAGCCCGCGCTGACGCTTGAGGCGGCGGGCGCGCGCCGCAAGCTGGGCAATGGAAATACCGCCCGTCTGGTCGATATAGAGCGGCCGTTTATGGTTCTCCTGCGTGTAGGCAACGAGCTTGCCGAAATCGGCCTCCGTCAGATCGCCGCGCCGGATTTTCGACGATGGGATCTCGGTCTGCTCGGAGATGATGCGGGTGGCCAGCTGCTCCGACGACATTTCGAGCGAGAAGAAACCGACGACGCCGCCATTGGCCGCCTTGACCGAACCGTCGGCCTGCTGGGCAGGCTCATAGGCGGCAGCGATGTTGTAGGCGATGTTGGTGGCCAGCGACGTCTTGCCCATGCCTGGGCGGCCGGCGATGATGATCAAATCCGAAGGCTGCAGGCCGCCCATGCGGTGGTCGAGATCGCGCAGGCCGGTGGCAATGCCGGACAGGTGGCCATCGCGCATATAGGCCGCGCTGGCCATGTCGACGGCATTCTTCAACGCATCGGAAAAGCTTTCGAAACCGCCATCGTAGCGGCCGTTTTCGGCCAGCTCGAACAGCCGCCGCTCAGCATCCTCGATCTGTTCGCCGGGCGCCATGTCGACCGGCGCGTCATAGGCGATGTTGACCATGTCCTCGCCGACCGTGATCAGCGCGCGGCGCGTCGCAAGATCGTAGATGGCGCGGCCATAGTCGGTGGCGTTGACGACGGTCACAGCCTCGACCGCCAGCCGCACGACATATTGCGCCATCGTCATGTCGCCGACCTTCTCGTCGGCGGGCAGGAAGGTTTTCAGCGTGATCGGCGTCGCGACCTTGCCCATACGGATAAACTCGGACGCCACCTCGAAGATCTTGCGGTGCAGCGGCTCGTAGAAATGGCTGGCCTTGAGGAAGTCCGAGACGCGATAGAAGGCGTCGTTGTTGACGAGGATGGCGCCGAGCAGCGCTTGCTCGGCCTCGATGTTGTTGGGCGCTTCACGATAAAGCGGTGTTTCCGCCACGCCGAATTTTCGCGCTGCTTCTGCCATGATATCCCCGATTTCGATCCCGGCCTTTCGATATCAGAACGTGACAAGTCCATGCTGACTTATCTGCACCAGTGCCTGTCCAATCAGCTTTGATACCCGCGATTCACAGCCGAGTTTTTTCGGTGGAAAGAATCACAATTGACTCGAATCGAAAGAACGATTGTAGCGCATCTATAGGGAGAACAAAACGAGAAAACAAGCGCTGGGTTCCTGTGCCGCCACTCCGTTCAAAGCTGACCGAGTCGCCCCTCGATGAACCGGCGTTCCGCCGGTTGCCGGGTCAACTCGATCGCCCGCCGGTAGGAGGTCCTTGCCGCTTCGGTTAAGCCAAGCCTGCGCTGCATGTCTGCTCGCGCCGCGTGCGCCAGATGGTAGCCGTCCAGCCCGCCTTGTGCCATGACCGCCTCGATTTCCGCCAGTCCGGCCTGCGGGCCGTCGCGCATGCCTATGGCCGCGGCGCGGTTGAGTGCCACGACCGGTGAGGGGTCGACGCGGCCGAGCACATCGTAAAGCGCGACGATCTGTACCCAGTCGGTCTCCGCCGTGCCTGCCGCCTCGGCGTGGACGGAAGCAATGGCCGCCTGCAGGATATACGGTCCGATGCGGCGCGAGGCGATCGCCCGACCGATCAGGCCGTCGGCCTCGGCGATCGGCGAACGGTCCCACAGCGTGCGGTCCTGATCCTCCAGCAGGACAAGGTCGCCGCTGGCATTGACCCGCGTCGCGCGCCGCGCCTCGTGCAGCAGCATCAGGGCAAGCAGCCCTTGCGCCTCCGGCTGGTCGAGCAGTTCGACCATCAGCCGGCCGAGCCGGATCGCCTCGGCGCACAGGTCGGCCCGCGTCAGGTTCGGCCCCTCGGTGGCCGCGTAACCCTCGTTGAAGATCAGGTAGATCACCTGCAGCGCGCTCTCGAGACGCACCGGCAGGTCGGCGCGGTCGGGCACCTCGTAGGGGATCGCCTCGTCCCGGATCTTCGCCTTGGCCCGCACGATGCGTTGCGCGATGGTCGGTGTCGGCGTCAGATAGGCGCGGGCGATCTCTTCGGTGGTCAAACCACCCACTTCGCGCAGGGTCAGGGCGATGCGTGCATCCGGCGCCAGCGCCGGATGGCAGCAGACGAAGATGAGCCGCAATTCATCGTCCTGGATGTCTTCCGGCATGGCCGGCTCCCGTGTCGGCTCGGCCAGCGCCGTGAGTTCGGGCAGAGCCCCGGCCAGCCGTGCTTCCCGGCGCCAGCGGTCGATGGTCCTGAAGCGGCCGGCCGAGACCAGCCAGGAATAGGGGTTGGCCGGCACACCCTGGCGCGGCCATTGCTCGGCGGCAGCAGTGAAGGCCTCATGCAAGGCCTCCTCCGCCGCGTCGAAACCGCCGAGCAGGCGGATCAAGGTCGCCAGCACGCGCCGCGCCTCGGTGCGGTAGGCCGCCTCCAGGGCATCGCGGGGGCTGGTGGTGCTCACAGGACCGGCGGCGGCTGGCTGAAGTCGACGACCGGGCGAACTTCGACAAAGCCGATCGTTGCCAGTGGATGGCCGCTCGCCACTCGCACCGCCTCGTTGAGATCGCGGGCCTCGATGACGATGATGCCGCCCAGGATCTCCTTGGTCTCCATGAACGGGCCGTCGACGGTCGACATCTTGCCGTCGCGGACCTGCACGGTCATTGCCTCCTCGGGCAGCACCAGGGCCTCGGCGGTTACGAAGTGGCCGCTGGCTTTGAGCACCTCGTCATATCCGGAGCACTCGGCCAGCACGGCATTGGCCTCCGGGCTGCCGCCGAACAATGTTTTGGGGTGGTAATAGATGAGACAGGCGTAACGCATGGTGGGTTTCCTTTTCCAGGATTGTCGAAAACTAGGGTTCTTGGGATCAGGCGTCGAGGATCGGCGCAAAGCCGCCATGGACCCGGCGCTGGTTGTCGTAGGGCATGGTGTCGGCATACATGCGCGGATCGGCAATCACCTTTTTCCAGGCGTCATCGCGCACCTGCTTCGACGGCCATTCGACCCAGGCATAGACGACGACCTCGTCGCCCGTTGCTTTCACGGCGCCACGGTAGTCGGTGACCTCGCCGTCGGGAACATCGTCGCCCCACGCTTCGACAACGCGGGTTGCGCCGTGTTCCTTGATCACCGCGGCCTGCTTCGTCGCTACGGCAAGGTAGGCCTGCTTGTTGGCGGCCGGCACCGGCACCAGCGAGCCATCGATATAGCCCGTCTTGCCGGTCGTGTTCAGGTCGATGAAGGGCGTGAAGCCACCGATGATCATGCGCTTGCCGTCAAAGGGCATGGAAGCGCCGATCTCCGCCATGCGCGGGTCGCTCATCATCGTCTGATAGGCCGCGTCCGCCGCCGCCTTGTCCGCGTATTCGTGCCATGAAAAGGTGATGACTTCATCCGGCTTTGCCTTCACGGCTCCCTTGAAGTCGGTGATCTTGCCGCCGGGCACGTCGTCGCCCCATCCTTCGACCATGCGGGTGGTGCCGAACTCCTTCAGCACCGATGCCACCTCGGCGACATGCCTGCGGTAAGCTTCCTTGTTGGCGGCGGGCACCGCGGCGACAAATCCTGCGATATAGCTCATTGCGTTTCTCCTATTGGCTGATGCCGTTTGACACTCTTGGCGTCTCGAAAGGTCCGAGAACGCCAATGGTCGAACGGCACGGCCTGGATTCGACATCGCTTCGAAATTTTTCTTCGAGGCGGTCGCAAACGCTGCTGCTGTCTATTCGGAAGCCAGCCTGTCGCCCCAGTCCAGCCGCCGGGCCAGCTTGAAGTCGGCGCCGTCGCGCTTGGTGAACAAGCGCTCGGCGGCGGTGCCGTCGTCCCGGCAAAGTTTGAGCAGAACCTTGCCGGAACCGGATTTCGGCGGCGCAAGAACCCGCGCTTGGTGCGATGTGAGTCCGTCGCGAGAAGCCGCGACATAGATGAATTTCTCATCTTCCCACGGCACGTCGGCGTCCTTGGCCAGCCGGTGCAGGCGCGAGCGGGCGACGCGGCGGGAAAAGTGGCACCAGTCGGGCGCGGTGAGCGGGCAGGGCGCCTGATGCGGGCAAGGCGCAAGCACATGCGCGCCCGCCTCGATCAACTGCCGGCGCACGGCAAGGATGCGCTGCCAGCCGGCGGGGGTGCCCGGCTCGACCACAAGCAGCGTGTCGGCGGTGAGTTGCCAGAGGCGGTCGATGAGCTTCGGCAGTGATGCGGGAGCGATTTCGTCGAGCACATAGGCGCACGTGACCAGATCGGCCGGCTCGATGTCGGCAAGGTCGATGGTGGCATCACCGGCCAGCCATCTGGTCTGGGCGGCAATTGTGTCGCCGGCAAGCGTCTCGCCGACCTTGCGCACCGCGGCACTGGCTTCGAACAACACTGCCTGTTCGAGATCGGGCCACTGGTCGGTCGTGGCCCAAAGCACCGTGCCAGGGCCGGCGCCGACATCGAGCAGGCTCCTGGGTTGAAAGCCGGGCTTTGCGTCGCTCAGCGCGTCGAGGCTGGCGCGGATCGCGGCATAGGTCGCCGGCAGCCGCGTCGCCAGATAGGCTTTCACTGCCAGGTCCTCGGCCATGTGCAAACGGCCGTCACGCAACTCGGCACGATAACGGTCGGACAGCGTTTTTGCCGCTTGCTTGAGTACCGCAAGAGGAACGTTTTCGAGCAGGCGCTCGACACCTTGGCGAAGGGAGGCCGGCAACTCCATCTCACGCGCCCCGCGGGACGAGAAGGATCACCGAAGCGCCGGCAATGCAGAGCGCGGCACCGGCAAGATCCCAGCGGTCGGGGCGAACGCCCTCCACCAGCCACAGCCAGCCAAGCGACGCCGCGATGTAGATGCCGCCATAGGCGGCGTAGGCGCGGCCGGCGGCTGACATGTCCACCAGCGCCAGCAGGAAGCCGAACAGGGCAAGCGAGGCGAGGCCGGGAAGAAGCCAAAGCGGCGACTTTTCGAGCCGCCACCAGGCCCAGAACGAAAAGCAGCCGGCGATCTCGGCCAGAGCGGCGGCGGCATAGAGGACGTAGGTCATGAAAAAAAGGTCCCGCGACAGTCACGGGACCTTTTTCAGTGCAGGCGCCGGCAATGGCAAGCGGCAATGCTATTCCTGGTCGGCAACCTTGCGGCGGCGAGCCGGCTTGGCGGCCGGGCTCTTTTTGACGGGAGCCGTTTCACGATGCCCCATGTCGCGCATCTCAAGCGCTTTTTCGCATTTGGCCATGTAGTCGCGTGTCATCGGCAGCGTGTCGTTCTTCTTGGCGATCTGGATCTGGAAGATCACCAGGTCCTGCCAGCGGAAGGCGGCTTCCGAGGCCGCCAGGTAGAATTCCCACATGCGGCAGAAACGCTCGTCATAGATCGCCTTGGCCTTGTCGCGATTGGCGGCGAAGCGCACGCCCCAGTGCTTCAGCGTATCGGCATAGTGGAGCCGCAGGATCTCGACGTCGGTGACGACCAGGCCCGACTTTTCGATCGCCGGCATGACTTCCGAGAGCGACGGGATGTAGCCGCCCGGGAAGATGTATTTGCGGATGAAGGCGCTGGTCGCCCACGGCACGCCGGAACGG
Source organism: Mesorhizobium sp. M7A.F.Ca.CA.004.06.1.1 (assembly GCF_003999135.1). NCBI lineage: Bacteria > Pseudomonadati > Pseudomonadota > Alphaproteobacteria > Hyphomicrobiales > Phyllobacteriaceae > Mesorhizobium > Mesorhizobium sp. M7A.F.Ca.CA.004.06.1.1. Next base: position 7,277 of record NZ_RZPQ01000036.1, read on the forward strand.
CCGATCGTGTGCAACAGCATCACGCCATCGGGCTTGAGCAGCGTCGCGCTCTTGTCGAAGAAGGTGCGGTAGTGGTTGACGCCGACATGCTCGAACATGCCGACCGAGACGATGCGGTCGAAACGCTCGTTGAGTTCGCGGTAGTCCTTCAGCTCGAAATGCACACGGCTTTCCAGCCCTTGCGCGTGCGCCCGGTCGGTGGCTACGCCATGCTGCTCGGTCGACAGAGTCACGCCCTGCACGTCGACGTCGAACGCCTTGGCGAGGTAGAGGCCAAGCCCGCCCCAGCCGGAGCCGATGTCGAGCACGGTCTGGCCGGCCTTCAGCCGGAGCTTGGCGGCGATGTGGCGTTTCTTGGCGGCCTGCGCTTCGTCGAGCGTCATGTCCGGCTGCTCGAAATAGGCGCAGGAATATTGCATGTCCTCGTCGAGGAAGAGCCGGTAGAGGTCGCCCGACAAATCGTAGTGTCGCTGCACGTTGCGCCGCGAGCGCGAGGCGGTGTTGATCTGCTGCAGCCGGCGGAAGGCGTGGCGCAAGCCTTCGATGGCCTTCGACCAGGTGGCGTCGATGCCGCCGCTGCCCATGTTCTGGAAGGCGATGCGCATCACGCCCAGCACGCCGCCTTCGAGAATGTCGAGTTCGCCGTCCATGTAGGCTTCAGGCACCGCCAACATCGGATCGAAGGTGATGGCGCGCTCGGCATGCGCGGTCTTGATGTGCATGTGCACCGGTTCGCCGCTGCCGTCGCCGAAAACCACAGCCGAGCCCTTGGGACCAGTCACCTTGAGATTGCCGGTACGCACCAGGCGGTCGAGAACGCGCTTCAACAGAATATTCATGACCAAATGTCCCCTCTCGGCCAGACAGGCTGCCTTGGCGCGTGACCGCGAAAATCAGTGTCGATTTCCCCGAAGATCTTGCGCCGAACCAAAGTTGCACAGCGTGCTTTGCGCGGCCAAAGGACGCGCGACGCCATAGTCTGCAACAATATATAGGGGTTCGAAAAGTTCCATTTGGCACAAAAATGCCCGGGCGAGAGGCCCGGGCATTGGTCCAGCATGGCTGGATGACGGCAAAGTGATCGAAGCACGCTTCAATCGAGATCGGAGCGCAGCTTCAACCTCTTTGCTATGGATGATCAGGCGTTGTCTTCGCCGCCTTCAAACTCGGTGTTCGGATCGAAGAAGTTCTCCGGCCGGGCGTTGTCGTTGATGTCGTCGCCATAGATGGCTTCGGCGGTGGTCAGAGTCTCGCCCTTGGCCTGGCGCTCGGCTTCGTCGGCCGTGCGGGCGATGTTGAGCGTGACGGTGACCTCGACTTCCGGATGCAGCGCGATCGCCACATTGGTGACACCGATGGTCTTGATCGGCTGGTTGAGCAGGATCTGGTTGCGGTTGATCGAGAAACCTTCCGCCGTCAGCAGATCGGCGATGTCGCGGGTCGAAACGGAACCGTAAAGCTGTCCGGTTTCGCCGGCGGAGCGAACGGCGATGAAGCTCTTGCCGTCGAGCTTTTCGGCGACCTGGGCTGCTTCCGACTTGCGCTCGAGGTTACGGGCTTCGAGCTGGGCGCGCTGGCCTTCGAACTTCTTCTTGTTGGCTTCGTTGGCGCGCAGCGCCTTACCCTGCGGCAGCAGGAAGTTACGGGCGAAGCCGTCCTTGACCTTGACGGTATCGCCCATCTGGCCGAGACGGGAAACGCGTTCGAGAAGAATGACGTCCATGGTTTTGTTCCTTCGGTTGGGCGCCAATCGATCGATGAGATCGACGCCGAATGTCTTGGGAACAGGTCAGGAAGCTTGAGCGCCTTTGGCGCTGGTGTCGCTGTCCTGCCTGTTGCGGCAGTTAGAGGTTTTGACCTCAACCCGGGATTTGATGTTCGGCCCTGCGGCGCCCGTCGCCGTGGGAAAGAGCGGGCGGCGAACCGCCCGCATTTGAGATATTAGCGAACCACGTAGGGCAGCAGGCCGAGGAAGCGGGCGCGCTTGATCGCCTTGGCGAGTTCGCGCTGCTTCTTCTGGCTGACGGCGGTGATGCGCGACGGCACGATCTTGCCGCGCTCAGAAATGTAGCGCTGCAGCAGACGCACGTCCTTGTAGTCGATCTTGGGCGCGTTGGCGCCGGAGAACGGGCAGGTCTTGCGGCGGCGATGGAACGGGCGCCGGGTCGGGATCTGATTGATGTCGACCATTATTCTGCACCCCCTTCAAAGCCTTCGCGCGGACGGCGCGGACCACGATCGGCACCGGCGTCGCCGAACGAGCGCGGCGGACGATCGCCACGGTCGCCGCGATCACGATCGCCGAACGAACGCGGACCACGATCGCCACGGTCACGGTCGCCGAAGCCGCCGCGTTCCGAGCGCTCTTCGCGCTTCTGCATCATGGCCGACGGGCCTTCCTCATGCGCCTCGACCTTGATGGTCAGGAAACGCAGCACGTCCTCGGACAGGCCCATCTGGCGCTCCATCTCGTTGAGCGCGGCCGCCGGGCAATTCAGGTCCATCAGCGTGTAGTAAGCCTTCCGGTTCTTGTTGACCCGGTAGGTGAGGGACTTCAGTCCCCAGTTCTCGACCCGGCCGACGGACCCGCCATTAGCGGAGATGACACCCTTGTACTGTTCGACAAGCGCATCGACCTGCTGCTGCGAGAGGTCCTGCCGGGCAAGAAACACATGTTCGTAAAGAGCCATTATGTCCTATGCCTTTCTTCGTTTCTCTCCCGGTTCCCGGCGGCAAAAGCCTCTGCAACTTCTCTGACCCGCAAACCCTCGAAGGGGCAGGGGGAAGAAAGGAGCATGACGAGACGGTCGAGAGCGGAGACACGGGAGGCGGAAGCACTTCCGGCTTCACACGAAGGTTCTGAAAAACCTCCGGCCCTCCGTTCAGCCCCCAGCAAGGACCGGCAGATTGCGGGCGTCTATACAGCAATCCGGCCGCAAAGCAAGCGCAAGCGGCATTCCCGTGTGTCATAGCCGATGATCGGGGAGCAGCAACGGTCGGAGTTGTGGTTTCCGGCAACCACGTCTTAACCACACCAGCAGGTTGTGTGGAGTTGAAGCCTGGCCATCAACGGTCGATTCATCATCGAAGGCGCAAAAGCCCGGACAACCGCGCAAAAGCGGCAAGCATTTCCGGGGGTAAGGATGCTTTTCAACAAATTCTGGCGCTCGAAGAGCGGCAATTTCACGCTTGTGCTGGGACTGGGTTTGCCGGTCATCCTGACGGCAGTCGCTTTCGCAACCGATATCTCGACCCTTATGCGAGCCAAGAGCAATCTGCAGAACGCTCTTGATTCGGCAAATCTTGCTTCTTCGCACCTTGGCGATCTCGACATCACCCGCAATGACGCTTTCAACCGCTATTTCCAGGCCAACATCGTCGGTCATGGCGAACTCGGCAATGCGCAGGCGACGCTGACTGTCGATAAGGGCGTCAACTTCGTCAAGACAAAGGCGATTGCCTCGGCGGACGTCAATCTCAACTTCGCCTTCCTGTTCGGCGACAGCAAGCACATCGTGGTCGATGCCTCGGCGGTCGAATCGAACAACCAGCTCGAAGTCGTGCTGGTACTGGACAACACCGGCTCGATGGCCGGCGCGCGCATGACGGCACTGAGGACGGCGACAAAATCGTTGCTCGACACGCTCGAAGCGGCGAAATCGCCGACGCGCAAGATCCGCGCCTCGCTGGTTCCTTTCGTAACCGCCGTCAACGTCAATGGCGACGGCTTCGACCCGTCCTGGATCGACATGGACGGCAAGTCCTCAACCAACGGCGTCAATTTTCCCGTCATCGACGGCAAGCGGCCGAACCACATGGCGCTTTTCAAACAGCTCAAGAAGACCGGATGGACCGATGCCGGATGGAATGGCACCGGATGGAAGGGTTGTGTCGAGGCGCGGCCAGGCGCTTACAATATCTCCGACACGCCACCCGACACGGCCAAGCCCGACACGCTGTTCGTGCCGTACTTTGCGCCGGATGATCCCGAAGACGCCCAAAAGCCGTCTGGCTCCTATGGCAATTCGGATAAATACTACAACAACTCCTATCTCAACGATGTCAGCGACAAAACCAGGCTTGCCCAGTCGGGCATCAACATCCTGGGCATCGATCTCAGCAACCTGCTCGGCAATCTCATCGAACTTCTGTCGCCCGATGACAGGGCTGCCAGGGAAAAGATTGCCAAATATGTTGCGCCCGCCAAGGAACTCATAACCGAGATCGGCTCTCCCATCACTATCGGTCCGAACCGTGCGTGTCCGACCCCGGTGGTCCCCCTGACCGACGATTTCGACAAGCTGCGCAAGGCTGCCAGTCAGATGACCGAGTGGAACGGTTCGGGCACCAACGTCTCCGAGGGCCTGTCATGGGGTATGCGGGTGCTGTCGCCCGCCGCGCCCTACACCGATGGGGCGCCGTGGAAGACGCCCGGCATCAGCAAGATCGTGCTGTTGCTCACCGACGGCGAGAACGTCGTCTATGGCGCCAGCCAACAGCCGACGAAATCTGACTACACATCATATGGTTATCTGGCCGGCGGCCGTTTCGGATCAGATAACCAGACGACCGCTGCGCGCAATGTCGACGGCTGGACCAAAAACGTCTGCACGCAATTGAAGAACGAGGGCGTGCAAATCTACACCATGGTGCTGCAATCCGACACCGCAGCCAACCGCGCGCTTTACAGCGCCTGCGCTTCTGATCCGAGCGGCTATTATGCAGTCAACGATCCGACCAAATTGCCGGACGTTTTCCAGCAGATCGCCAACAAGTTCTCGAAGCTGCAATTGACGAACTGAACGCGCGATCCGACACAGACGAGCCTGAGGGATCGTTGGGCTCAACTCGTATGGGCGACAACCTTGTCCTTGTCGACCGTTTCGGGGAAGAAGTCAGGCGCTGCCTGACGCTTGCCGAACATCATATCGTACTGCAGCAGGCGGAAATCGCGGATCGCCGGATCGATCTCCTTCTGCCGCGCCCAATCGGGCGTGGCTTCGCCAGCCGGCGTCAGCAGAAGATTGCGGTCGACGACACGGTAGCGTTCGCTCATCTCGCCCAGGAAGCCGGTGTAGTAGGGATGGCTGATTCCGGCCGTTTTCAGGATATGATAGGGCAGGAAGGCTGGGCTGACGGCACCCATCTGCTCAGCCGGCCCGGTGCGGTTCGACCAGATGACCAGCGGCGTCTCGTGATGCTCGAGAGCAGCCTCGGGCGACGCTTCCTTGCGCGGCGCGACATTGTCCTTGAGGAAGCCGGTTTCGACATAGACCGGCCCCAGCGGCGGCAGATGGTCGCCGAAGAAGGCGATTACGGTGGGGCGGGAGCGTTTCTTGGCCCATTCGACGAGGCGTTCGAGGCCGCGATCGGCATCGGCTGAGCCCTCGGCGTAGCTGAGTAGCGATTCGCGCGCCCACTGGCTGATCGGCGCCTGCACCCTATGCGTGGGATTGTAATAGCGGTTCGGCTCGTAGGGACCGTGGTTTTGCAGGCTGACCGCAAAGAAGAACACCGGCTCGTCGCTGGCGTCGGCCTCGCTGATGATCTCGTCGGTCATCGCCGCATCCGATGCCAGTGGCCCGCGCTTTTGCATTGGCGGCAGCGTCTCTTCCGACATGAAATCGTTGAAGCCGAAATCGGCATAGACCGCGCCACGGTTCCAGAACCAGTTGGTGCCGGGATGGATGGCGCGCGCCCGGTAACCCTGGCTCTTCAGGAAGGTCGCGAGCGAAGGCGTCGGCGTGCGCACATATTGCTGATAGGGGATGCTGCCTGCCGGCAGGAACGCGTTGGAGAAGCCGGTCAGCGCCTCGAACTCGATATTGGCGGTCATGCCGCCGAACTCCGGCGAGAACATCGAGCCCGAGCGCAGCGCCCGCACATTGGGGATTGGATCTGGCGTGATGGTGACGCCAGGCAACTTGGTCGGATCCCAGAAGGATTCGCTCATGACGATGATGATGTCCGGCTTCTCGGCCGGCACCGAGGCGGTCACATCAGGCCTGGCTATCGCTGCGATCGCCTTGTCGGAATAGCCCGGCGGCGCCGAGACATGCGCCATCGGCACGTTGAGGGCAAAGGCCAGCGCAAAGCCGTTGGAGGCATAGTTTTCCTTCTGGTCCCACATGATCGGGATGATCTGCAGCCGATCCCTGGTCCAGGAGAAGGTGGCGTAGTCCATGATCGAAACGAAGAAGGCGAGCAGCGGCACTGCCAGCGTCAGCCGCGCAAGGCGCCCCTTGCGGCTGAGTGCGGGAACCTTGCGGCGCCATAGCCGCCAGCCGTAGACGAGCAGCGACAGGCCGGCGACGATGCCGACGACCATGGCAAGCGCGGTCATCGGCCGTTCGCGTACCAAAAGCGGCAGCAGCGCGAAGATCTGGCGGGCATAGAGGAAATCGGTCGGATAGAGCGGATCGCCGAGATAGTGCGACTTCTGGTGACCGACGAAAGCAAGCGACAAGGTCAGCGGCGCGACGATCATCAGGCTCTGGTGGCTGCGGCCGAGCACCGCATCGAAGCCGATCAGGAGCAGCGCAAACACGACGATGGTGGTCCAGCCCGGCTTGAACGGCTGCAGGAAGAAGGAGATGGTTCCGGCAAAGTCGCCGCGCACGATCAGTTCGATGGCAAACACCAGGATAGCGGCAATCGCCAGGCTGATCAGCCCATAGCGCACGACCGGCCATCTCCTGCCCGGCAGATAGCCGGTGGAGGGGTCGTCTTCCAGGAACTGTGGCGCGGCCTTGCCGGTGCGTTTGTAACTCTTTGCCACTTTAACTTCCCCACCCAGCGACAAGCGCGTCACTCGATTGTCATGGAATTGTCACGCAAAGCTAGCGCCTGTAACGGAAATAAGAAGAGCCAGCAAACGAATCGTGAGCGGTTTTCATCAGGAGTGATCGCCAAAAACCCTTTCGCAACAGGCACTCGGCGGACGAGGCTGCCCTCGGGCAGGGTCGAACCGGGCTTGACTTGGCGCCCCGCCATGCGTCACAGGCAAGAAAAACCGTCTTCAGGCAAGCAAAACCAGCCCTTGGGAGCCCTCGCATGGCCGTTGCATTCACCTTTCCCGGACAAGGCAGCCAGGCGGTCGGCATGGGCAAGGATCTCGCCGACGCCTTCCCCGAAGCGCGCAGGGTCTTCCAGGAAGTCGACGATGCGCTCGGCGAAAATCTGTCGGAGCTGATCTGGGAAGGGCCGGAAGAGACGTTGACGCTGACCGCCAACGCGCAGCCGGCGCTGATGGCGGTGTCGCTGGCCGCGATCCGGGCGCTGGAATCGCGCGGCTTCTCGCTGAAAGGCAAGATCGCCTATGTCGCCGGTCATTCGCTGGGCGAATATTCGGCGTTTGCCGCTGCCGGCTTCGTTTCGGTTGCCGATGCCGCCCGGTTGCTGCGCATACGCGGCAATGCCATGCAGGCGGCGGTGCCGGCCGGCGAGGGCGCCATGGCGGCGATCATCGGATTGGAACATGCCGATGTCGAAGCCGCTTGCGCGGAAGCCGCCAAAGGCTCTGTCTGCCAGATCGCCAACGACAATGGCGGTGGCCAACTGGTCATCTCCGGCGCCAAGGCCGCGGTCGAACTGGCCGCGAAACTGTGCACCGAGAAAGGCGCCAAACGCGCGCTGATGCTGCAGGTGTCCGCGCCCTTCCATTCCGCGCTGATGGCGCCGGCCGCGAACGTCATGCGCGAAGCCCTGGCCGGCGTGGCAAAGAACGCGCCGGTGGTTCCCGTCCTCTCCAATGTTACGGTCAGCCCGACCAGCGATCCAGACGAGATCGCCCGCCGCCTGGTCGAACAGATAACCGGCCGCGTGCGTTGGCGCGAGACGGTGGAATGGTTCGGCGCAAACGGCGTCACCACGCTTTACGAGATCGGCGCCGGCAAGGTGCTTTCAGGATTGGCGCGGCGCATCAACCGCGATGTCGCCACCGCGTCGGTCGGCACCGCGGCTGACGTCGAGGCGGCCATGGCGGCGCTTGCATAAAGCGTCATTTGATCCCATCCCTGTAAAGGGTGTTCTCTTCTCAATCAGGAGACAAAAATGTTCGAATTGACTGGCCGCAAGGCGCTCGTCACCGGCGCATCCGGCGGCATCGGCGAGGCGATCGCCAGGATGTTGCATGCGCAGGGCGCGATCGTCGGCCTGCATGGCACCCGCGTCGAGAAACTGGAAGCGCTGGCTAGCGAGCTTGGCGACCGGGTCAAGCTGTTCCCGGCCAATTTGTCCAACCGTGAGGAGGTCAAGGCGCTCGGCCAGAAAGCCGAAGCCGATCTCGAAGGCGTCGACATCCTGGTCAACAACGCCGGCATCACCAAGGACGGCCTGTTCGTGCGCATGTCGGATGCCGACTGGGACAGCGTGCTCGAGGTCAACCTGACCGCCGTGTTCAGGCTGACCCGCGAACTCACCCACCCGATGATGCGCCGCCGCCATGGCCGCATCATCAACATCACCTCGGTGGTCGGCATCACCGGCAATCCCGGCCAGACCAATTACTGCGCCTCAAAGGCCGGCATGATCGGCTTCTCCAAATCGCTGGCACAGGAGATCGCCACCCGCAACATCACCGTCAACTGCGTCGCCCCGGGCTTCATCGAATCGGCGATGACCGACAAGCTCAACGACAAGCAGAAAGAGGCGATCATGGCGGCGATCCCGACGCGGCGCATGGGCACCAGCGTTGAAGTCGCGTCCGCCGTCGCTTATCTCGCCTCCAACGAAGCCGCCTACGTCACTGGCCAGACCATCCACGTAAATGGCGGCATGGCTATGATTTGACGAGGTTCGGCAGCAACGCCGGCGGGTTGTGAAAAGAGACCATTTCGGCTTGGACCTCAGCTATTTTTCGTGTAATGCGGCCCGCAACCCGGCGGTTCGGGCAAAAACCGGTCCGTAGTCGTTGCGTTTCCGGCAGGACCATCTTTCAGCTTGATTAGCGGCATTCTGCCCGCTAACGAAGACAGACAAACAAAAGACGAGGATGCCCAAATGAGTGACACCGCAGAGCGCGTCAAGAAGATCGTCATCGAGCACCTTGGCGTCGATGCCGACAAAGTGACGGAGCAGGCGAGCTTCATCGATGATCTGGGCGCCGACAGCCTCGACACGGTCGAACTCGTCATGGCGTTCGAAGAAGAATTCGGCGTCGAGATTCCCGACGATGCGGCTGAGACCATCCTGACCGTTGGCGATGCCGTGAAGTACATCGACAAGGCTTCGGCCTGACGCTTTCCGCAGTCATCACCGGGGAGGACCTGCGATGAGGCGTGTCGTCGTCACGGGCCTTGGGTTGCTGTCGCCGTTCGGCATGGGCTTCGAGCACAGCTGGAAGGAACTTCTGACCGGCCGCAGCGCTGCCAAGCGCATCACTGAGTTCGAGGTGGAGGATCTTGCCTGCAAGATCGCCCACGTCATTCCGCGTGGTGACGGCAGCAATGCCACCTTCAATCCCGAGGCCGTGCTCGAGCCCAAGGAACTGCGCAAGATCGGCGACTTCATCCTTTACGGGATTGCCGCCGCCGACGAGGCGCTGAAGGATTCCGGCTGGGAACCCAAGACGCATGAAGAGCGGTGTGCCACCGGCGTCCTGATCGGCTCCGGCATCGGCGGCATCGAGGGCATCGCCGAGAACGCGATGATCCTCAAGGAGCGCGGCCCGCGCCGCATCAGCCCTTTCTTCATCCCGGGCCAGATCATCAATCTCGTCTCCGGGCAGGTTTCGATCCGGCACGGACTGAAAGGCCCGAACCATGCCGTCGTCACGGCCTGTTCGACCGGCGCGCACGCCATTGGCGATGCTGCCCGGTTGATCATGTGGGGCGATGCCGACGTGATGGTCGCCGGTGGCGCCGAAGCGCCGGTGACGCGGCTGTCGATCGCCGGCTTTGCCGCATGCCGGGCACTGTCGACGGAACGCAATGATTCGCCGCAAACGGCGTCGCGACCCTATGATCGCGACCGCGACGGCTTCGTCATGGGCGAGGGCGCCGGCGTTGTCGTGCTCGAGGAGCTCGAACATGCCAGGGCGCGCGGCGCCAAGATCTATGCCGAGGTGACGGGTTATGGTCTCACCGGCGACGCGCATCACATCACCGCGCCCGCCGAGGATGGCGATGGCGCCTTCCGTTGCATGACGGCGGCACTGAACCGGGCCAAGTTGACGCCGGCCGATGTCGACTACATCAACGCGCACGGCACCTCGACCATGGCCGACACGATCGAGCTCGGCGCGGTCGAGCGGCTTGTCGGCAATGCCGCATCGAAGATTTCGATGTCGTCGACCAAGTCGTCGATCGGCCATCTGCTTGGGGCGGCGGGTGCCGCCGAAGCGATCTTCTCGATCCTTGCCATCAGGGACAATGTCGCGCCGCCGACCATCAACCTCGACAACCCGGAACGCGAAACCGCGATCGACCTGGTGCCGAACAAGCCGCGTGCCCGCCAGATCGACGTGGCGCTGTCCAATTCCTTCGGCTTTGGCGGGACCAACGCGTCGCTGGTCTTCCAGCGCTACAATGGCTGATCGTCCGGCTGCCGGGCGGCGCTTCGGCGTGCCGTCAATTTTGCCATATTCGCCCCTACTCTGCCGCTGGGGATTCGTTGGGCGATCAAACGGTAGGGCGAAATGAACACAAATCCGGCAGGCAACGGAGAATTCGGGCAACGGCCGCCGACATCCGGCCCGAT
>NZ_RZPQ01000370.1:0-5729 GCF_003999135.1 Mesorhizobium sp. M7A.F.Ca.CA.004.06.1.1
TCACCGCACCATCGCCGCGATCATAGGTCTGGCGAATTTGCGTCTCCCACTGCCCGTCGCGCCGGCGGTAGTCGAGGACGGTCTTCTTCAGGACGGCCCAGTCGTCGGAGAGGATTTCCTCCGAACGGACGCGAATACGATCTTCCATCGTGGTCTCCATGCAAAAGCGCGTCGCGCTTTATGCTCCTGTTTTATGCATGTCGCTCTCCCAAACCGGGCCACTTTTGGGCGCCATGCATTGCCGAGGCGTATCCGCGAACCGGCATTTCGGCAATCCCGTCAGTGATTGGTCCAGAACCCCTTTCACCGCCTCGTGTCTGGCGCAGGCGCCATCGGTCGCCTAAATAGCTGCGAACCCTCCCGGAGTTTCTCATGACAGCGTCGCTTTTCCAGTCGATCACCCTCGACGGCCTCACCTTCCCCAACCGCATCGCCGTCGCGCCGATGTGCCAGTATTCCGCCGACGACGGTTCGGCCAGTGACTGGCATCTCCATCACTGGATGAACCTCGCAATGTCCGGCGCCGGCATGGTCACGGTCGAGATGACCGATGTCGAGCGGCGCGGGCGTATCACCCATGGCTGCCTCGGCCTTTATTCCGAAGACAATGAGGCCGCCGCCCGCCGCGCACTGGACGCCGCACGACGCGTCGCCGCACCCGGCACGAAATTCGGCTCCCAACTCGCCCATGCCGGCCGCAAGGCTTCGAACCGCAAGCCGTGGGAAGGCGGCGGGCCACTGCAGCCAAATGAGGATCCCTGGCAGACCGTCTCCGCCTCGGTCATCCCCTACGACACCGGTTGGAACGTGCCGCACGCGCTGGAGGACGAGGAGATCCTGCAACTGATCGAGCGCTTCGCCGAAGCCGCAAGGCGGGCCGAACGCGCCGGCTTCGATTTCATCGAACTGCATGCCGCGCATGGCTATCTGATCTTCCAGTTCCTGTCGCCCTTGTCCAACCAGCGCACGGACCGCTGGGGCGGCTCGCTGGAAAACCGCATGCGTCTTGTCGTCGAGATCGCCAAGGCGGTGCGCAAGGCTACGCCAAAGCTGATGCTCGGCGCGCGGCTGTCGGTGATGGATTGGGTCGATGGCGGCTTCGACGTGGCGGACGCGATCGAAGTGGCCAAAGCGCTCAAGGACGAGGGCGTTGCCTATCTCTGCTGCTCGAGCGGCGGCAATTCGCCGTTGCAGAAATTGCCCACCGGCCCCGGCTATCAGGTGCATCTGGCGGAAGCGGTGCGCAAGGGTGCTGATATTCCGACCCGTGCCGTCGGCCTGATCGACGACCCCAAGCAGGCCGAAGCGATCCTCACCGAGGGCCGCGCCGACATGGTGGCGCTGGCGCGGGCCTTCCTGGCTGATCCGCGCTGGGGATGGCGTGCGGCGGCCACATTCAGCGAAACGATCCACCCGGCGCCGCAGCTTGCCCGTTCGGTGACCACGATGCAGCATTGGATGAAGGCGACGGGCTGAACGGTCCGCGCTCCCGACACGCGCGCCCTCCTGCCTCCAGACGGCCTGACGGTGCTCCGCTGCTATTCCGTCCGCAAGCTGTTGGCGTGGAGTGGGCGTGGCTGGGCTTGGGAGGAAACCTGTTCAGGGGCATTCTTGCCGGTTGCGGCGCAGACCGCAGGTGTAGAGCCTTCAAACAGCCTCTGAGACGTTTGGGCGCAGGCTGACGGCCATGGTTGCAACCAAATTGGCTGCTTTGCGTTGCGGCCATGATGGACAACAAACCTTTTGAAGTGCCGGTCGTCGTCGAACTTGGCCACGTCGGCAAATATCGCCACATCCGCAGCGCCCAGGAGGCCGCGGAATGCCTGATGACGGTGTGGCCGCTCAATCGCGGCCCGCGCCATCGTGATGCCCTCGACACTTGCCTCAAAGTGCTGGAAGGTTATCGTTCGACAGCGGATGCGCGCCGGGCGCTGATTGAAGCCGCCAAGGAATCGGAGGTGCTGGTGCCCGACGACAGACTGCCCGACGACCGGCTGCATTGAGCAGACGGACCTTTCAACCGGAGGTTTTCCATGGCGAAGCTGACTTACAAGATCGTCGAACATGACGGCGGCTGGGCCTACAAGGTCGGAGCGACCTTTTCCGAGACGTTCCCCACGCATCAGGACGCATTGCGTGCGGCCGAAATCGCCTCGGCCGAGCAGCAGGTCGCCGGAGCGACCGACGGCATCCAGTATGAGGACGCCGAAGGCAAATGGCACGAAGAACTGGCCGACGGCCGCGACCGGCCGCAGACAGAAGTGTCAGATTAATTCGCTTTCGCCGTTGATGTTGAGCGGTCCGGCAGGCGCCGACCGCAGCGCCGTCCGAGAGAGGACGCGCCAGCGGCCAGCGATTGGCCTTGCGGACTAGCCCTTGAACATGGCTTTCCAGAAAATCGGTATCCGCTTTTCGGAAATCGCGTTCTGGCTATTTGCCGCAATACTGATCGTTGACGTTTTGCCCAGCGTTAGCGTCCGGGCCTGGCGTGTTGTGGGCACATGGGCCTATCGCGCCGGTATTGCCTTGGGTGTTCAACCCGGAGCCGTCACTGATGCTTCCCGTGGTATAGGGATCGACAGTTGTCTGATCGTTGTTGCCGAATAGCCACCAGTCGCGATTGTTGGAATACCTGTCGTCCAGTGACTGCGCCATCGCCGATGTTGCGAGACCGATCGTCAGAACAGATGCTGCGAGAATTTTTGTAACCATTGAATCACTCCGTATCTTAGCCGCCTTGGTGCGACACTCATAAAACCCGGTAGTCAGCCGAATGGTTCCTTGAAATTGTCGTGAGGCTCAGGTGAGGCCCCTGACCAGCAAAGCCCGGCCGGCGATGCGCTCGATGAACGCGGCGGTTCGCTCCGGGACGACGAATTGCTGCATGTGCCCTATTCCCTCGAACGGTTCGAACCTAGATCCTTGACGTCATCGGCTCGCCTTGGCGGCGCGAAGATGACATTGCGGCTACCGTCGCGCCGCGCTATCTCAGATCACTCGCCTTCCCAGGCCACACGCCTTGCCGGAGCCTTCCATGCCTGAAATCGTGACCGCCGCCATGCTCGTCATTGGCGATGAGATTCTGTCCGGCCGAACCAAGGACAAGAACATCGGCCATCTCGCCGACATCATGACGGCGATCGGCATCGACCTGAAGGAAGTGCGTGTCGTCCCTGACGAGGAAGACGAGATCATCGCCGCGGTGAATGCCGTGCGCAGCCGTTACACCTATGTGTTCACCACCGGCGGCATCGGTCCGACGCATGACGACATCACGGCCGATTCCATATCCAAGGCTTTTGGCGTGCCTTGCGAATACGATGCCCGGGCCTATGCGATGCTGGAAGCAAGCTATGCCGCGCGTGGCATCGAATATACGCAGGCCCGCAAGCGCATGGCGCGGATGCCGCGCGGCGCCGATCTCATCGACAATCCGGTGTCGGTCGCACCTGGCTTCCGCATCGGCAACGTCCACGTCATGGCCGGCGTGCCATCGATTTTCCAGGCCATGCTCGACAATGTCGTGCCGACGCTGAAGGCCGGCACGAAGATGCTTTCGGCGACCGTGCCCTGCCCGTTCGGCGAAGGCCTCATCGGCGGGCCGTTGGGTGATATCCAGAAAGCGCATCCCGATACGATCATCGGCTCCTACCCGAAATATGGCGACGGCAAGTTCTGGACCGAGCTGGTCGTGCGTGCCCGCAGCCAGGAGGCGCTGGACGCCGCCCGCGCCGACGTCGAGGCGATGGTCGCCGGCTTCGCCAGCAATCCCGGCTGATCTGGTCCAGACCGGAACAAAGCACGACGCTGCAACGTTTCCCCGGCACGAGTTCGCCAGCTCGTAAATCGAGGGATTGTCATGCGATTCAAAACCATCGTCGCCATTCTGCAGAACGAGCAGGACGCCGAGCGCGTGCTCGACTGCGCCATTCCGCTCGCCACCCGGTTCCAGAGCCATCTGGTCGGCATCCATGCCGAAACACTTCCCGTGCCGTACACCTCGGCCACAGGCTTTCCGGACACCGAATTCCTGCAGGTTTCGGCAGATATGAACCGGGAACGGGCCGAGAAATTAAAGGCGCTGTTTCTCAGACATATCGAGGATTCCGGTCTTTCCTTCGAGTGGCGAAGCCTTGAGAGCTTTTCGGGTGACAGCGCGCTGACCGGGATTTCGAGCGTGCGGGCCGCCGACCTGATCATAGCGGCGCAGCGCGAAACGGGCGGCGATTCCAGCGCGGACGTGGACACGCTGGTCTACGATGCCGGCCGGCCGGTGCTGGTGGTGCCGCACGAGGGTCCGCTGATCACCACCTTCAAACGCGTCTTGCTCGCCTGGAACGGCAGCAAGGAAGCGGCGCGGGCCGCCTTCGACGCGCTGCCCTTCATCATCGAAGCCGAGAAGACTGACATATTGGTTATCGACCCTCCTGAAACGCTCGACGACAGCCCGGAGGCCGCCGGCGCCGAAATCGCGTCGGCGCTGTCGCGCCACGGCGCCACCGTCAGCGTCTCGGTGCAGCAGTCGGGCGGCAATTCGGTCGATGACATCATCCAGACCAGAATCGCGGAAACCGGCGCCGATCTGCTGGTGCTCGGCGCCTACAGCCATTCATGGCTGCGTCAGCTTCTGTTCGGCGGCGTGACGCGCAGCGTGCTGCGCACTGCGCCGGTGGCAGCCTTCCTGTCGCGGTAGGTCCACAGCGATCGCTGGCCCTTGCCTTTGCCAAGGCCCTTGCTCTTGCCAAGATGGGGGCTTTCCAGCTAATTCCGCGCGCATTCCCCTGTTTTCCTGCGCGCGATCCCCGCGTGCTGTGGAGTGCGCGACATGTCCCTTCCCGAAAAAGCCTTTCCGGTCTCCTGGGACCAATTCCATCGCGACGCCCGGGCGCTCGCCTGGCGGCTTGCCGGCGCCAACAAGGGACAATGGAAAGCGATCGTCTGCATTACGCGAGGCGGGCTGGTCCCCGCGGCGATCATCTCGCGTGAACTCGGCATCCGCGTCATCGAGACGGTCTGCGTCGCCTCCTATCACGACTATACCAGCCAGGGGCAGTTGCAGGTCCTCAAGGAGATCACCCCTGCCCTGCTCGCCGACGACGGCGCCGGCGTGCTGATCATCGACGACCTGACCGACACCGGCAAGACGGCCGGCATCGTGCGCGCGATGATGCCCAAGGCGCATTTCGCCACCGTCTATGCCAAGCCGAAAGGCCGGCCGCTGGTCGATACTTTCGTCACCGAAGTCAGCCAGGACACCTGGATCTATTTCCCGTGGGACATGGGCTTCACCTACCAGAAGCCGATCGCCGACGACCACGCCGGCTGATTCGCAACTACCTGCCTGTTACAGACCAGCAGCTTGCACCCGGGCATGATTGCTTTCGCAAACAGGTCCGGCAGGGCCGGATATTTAGCGAAATCGACGTCTATTGGCGGAAATCGGCCAGGCGAATGAAATTTTTTACTTTTATTGCCGACAATTAGCCGTAAGATTCGTGAGACGGCAAACGATTCCGGAGGCTGGGGCTAGCTTCTTCGATGTTGACGAGGCCAACGACACACAATCATCTGGCCGAAAGGGTCCGACGGCTCTTCGGCACGGCGCCGTGCCGCCTGCAGGTTGCCGCCCTGCCCTGGCGCGACGCGGGAGACGGCGTCGAAATCATGCTGATCACCAGCCGCGATACTGGCCGCTGGGTTTTGCCCAAGGGCTGGCCAGAGGCCAGGGA
>NZ_RZPQ01000371.1:0-5699 GCF_003999135.1 Mesorhizobium sp. M7A.F.Ca.CA.004.06.1.1
GTCTCGGCACACGCCGCTCTGTTCGCGATACGCTTCCGCGGCGGTGCGTGTCGGCCGAGCATTGCCGTAGTTGAAGACGATGTGGTTGTGGACGAAGTCGCAGACCGCCTGCACGCGCGGAATGCCCAGCGGCGTGTTGCCGAACAGCCGCCACGCTTCATCAGCCAGAAGGTCGCTTTCGCAAAAACGGCTGGGCAGCAGGAACAGCAGCGTGTCCGCCGGCAGGTCGCGAACCTCGTGCTGCCAGGCCATCAGATCGCCCATCTCGAAAGTGCCGGGATCGCGGATCACCGCGTCGGTGCCGAAGGTGAAACGCCCGGGCGGCGCGACGAACCGGTTGCACCAATTGCCGAAACTGTCGCGATAGCTTTCGATCGGCACCGGCGGGTTGGAAATCAGGAAATCCGGCCGCTCGAGATCGGAGGCACGCGAATAATGCACATTCAGCATCGCGATGAGCGGCGTTTCCTGCGGAAAGTCGAAGCTCATCTCGCAGCCGATGTGGATTCGCATTGTCGTCCTGACGGCCTGCCTGACGATCACCCGGCGAAGCTCGGGTCGATGCTGCAGTGCGAAAATGACCATCGCACGGACCGTCATGGTTTACGAGCAAATTAGAAACCGGTTGAAAGCGATCCGGCGACGCCGGCAACGGTCGCTAACCCCTTGCGGTCGGGCGGTTCTCTTGTTTCACTTGGCGTCCCACATCAGGAGGTACGAATCATGGCTAAAGGTGCGATGAAGGCAGGCAAGGAAGCCCGCAAGCCGAAGAAGGACGCCAAGAAGCCCGCTCCGGCTCCCGCGCTGAAGGCGCCGCCGGTCAAGGCGATGAAGCTCAAGGACAAGTAGGTCCGGCGATCCACTTCGCAATAAGGGTTACGGCCGGCGACACTGTTGCCGGCCGCTGTTGATCGAGCGCTCGAAATTCCTATATTGGCATGGCGGGGACGACCTCGCGCTTCCCCAAAATCCGGACGGGACGACCCGCCATTGTTTGACTGATCGTCGGACGCCGAAATCACCTTTCGGTCCGATGCTCTGATGGAGCGTTGTCGATGTCGTGGATTCTTCTCTTTTTCGCCGGCCTGTTCGAGATCGGCTGGGCAATCGGCCTCAAATACACAGATGGCTTCTCGAAACTGGTGCCGACCGTGCTGACCGTTGCCTCTATGGTCGTCAGCCTCACTCTGCTCGGCCTGGCGCTGAAGGCGCTGCCCGTTGGCACCGCCTATGCGGTGTGGACCGGCATCGGCACCGTCGGTACGGCACTGCTCGGCATCTGGCTGCTCGGCGAACCAGCCACCGCGATCAGGCTGGCCTGCATCGCGCTCATCGTCTGCGGCATCATGGGGCTGAAGTTCGCCGCCTGACGGTCTTTTGGTTTGCGCATGTCATCCTCCCAGAACCGGGACCAATATTTGGGCGACATGGGACAAACACCTTCAGGGCCGCTGTGAGGCGACCCTGATTGTCGAAGCTGGCTGCTTCGGTAATCCTGAGGCTAGCGGGCGGAGAAGCCCGGCGGCGTCCTGCCGGTGCGCTGCTTGCGTGCCGCATAACGCGCGTCACGCTTGGCCTTGCGTTCGGCTTCGTCGGCCAGAAAACGGGCGATGCGCTCGTTCTCTTCGGATTCCCGAATCTTGGCCTCAGCCTGTGCAGCTTCCTCGGCGGCGATACGTGCCGCTTCGGCTGCTGCCTCGCGCTCGGCCTTCTCGACCGCTTCGCGTGCCAGCTTCTCCTGCTTCAGCCGAGCCTTTTCAGCTTCGCGGATTTCGCGGGCCGCGAGGATCGCCTTGCGTTCAGCCTGCCGCGCCAGCACAGCGGGATCATCCGCCGCCGGCTTTGCCTTGAAGCGCTCGAGGAGCGCCTTCTTTGCCTCGTTTGCGGCATTGCGCCGCTCGAAAACGTCTTTTTCCCTGTAGATAGCCAAGTCCACTTCCCTGAAGTCAATTCGCGACGCTTACATACGCGCGAAAACCGAGAGTTCAAGCGCCAAAACGGCATGGCAGCCATGAAATTGTCGGCTGTTGCACTCGGGAGACGCCTTTGGAGCAATTTCAGGGAAGTGTGAAACGGTTTTCCCGGGAAAAGCGCGCAGCGCTTTCCCTTGGGAATTGCGACGAAGAGATTGAACCGAAAACGACATGCACTGTTCACCGTCGCGCCTCTGGCGGCGAGGTTGGCGGATGGCTACGTCTAGCGGCAAATTCCAACACCAGGATGACATTAGATGGAACTCGGTCTCTACACCTTCGCCGACGTCAGCCCGCAGCCGGGCCCCGGCGCCATCGGCCCGCATGAGCGGCTGCGCAACCTGATCGAGGAGGTCGAGCTGGCCGATCAGGTCGGCCTCGACGTCTTCGGCCTCGGCGAGCATCACCGGCCCGACTATGCCGCCTCCGCACCGGTCGTGGCCCTGGCCGCGGCCGCCGAGCGCTCGAAGCGCATCAAGCTGACCAGTGCCGTCACCGTTCTGTCTTCTGATGACCCGGTGCGCGTGTTCCAGCAGTTCGCAACGCTCGACCTTCTGTCGGGCGGCCGCGCCGAGATCATGGCCGGACGCGGCTCGTTCATCGAATCCTTCCCGCTGTTCGGTTACAACCTCGAGGACTATGACGAGCTGTTCGCCGAAAAGCTCGATCTGCTACTTGCCATCCGCAACGGCGTGAAGGTCACCTGGTCCGGCAATCTGCGCGCGCCGATCAACGATCGCGGCGTTTATCCCCGGCCCTTCCAGGACAGGCTACCGGTCTGGATCGCCATTGGCGGCACGCCGCAGTCTGCCGCCCGCGCGGGTGCGCTCGGCCTGCCGCTGGCGCTCGCCATCATCGGCGGCGAGCCGGCGCGCTTCGCGCCGCTGTTCGATCTCTATCGCGAAGCCGCCAAGCGCGCCGGCAGCGACCCGAGGGGCCTTGCCACCAGCATCAACGTGCACGGCTTCATCGCCGAGACGACCGAGCAGGCGGCCGACGATTTTTACGGCCCGCAGGCGGAGGTGATGAACCGCATCGGCCGCGAGCGCGGCTGGGGTCCGACATCCCAAGCGCATTTCGACCAGTCGCGCGGCCCGAACGGCGCGTTGTTCGTCGGCGGTCCCGAGCAAGTGGCTGAGAAGATCGTCGCCCAGCACAAGATCTTCGGCAATGACCGCTTCCTGCTGCAAATGGCGATCGGCACCATGCCGCATGCCAAGATCATGAAGGCGATCGAACTCTACGGCACCAGGGTGGCGCCGATCGTGCGCAAGGAAACAGCCAGGGCTGGCACAGCCGTCACCACGCCGGCAGCCTGACGGAAATGTCGGCTGCTGGCTGCTGCCTTTGAGAAGGCCGGATTTTTCGTCCTCGTCGCCACGACATTGGGAAGAAAGCCAAATCTCTCTTCCAACGCCGTGAGTGCAGGCCTGGATGCTGCGGCGCGCTCTGATTTCCGGACCCGTGCAAACGGGCCTCATTCCGGAAGCCGGCTCATGGAACCTGCGCCCATAACTCTGCGTTCATGCAAGCAATAGCCGATCGCCGAGGGCGCCGGCTCGAGGGTGAGCATGAAAACCGAACCCGCTGCCTTGGGCCGCGCCATCGCCGACGAGTCGGATTCGCGCGTTGCGGCCCGCGCCGACACGCATCTGATGCGCTCGCTGCTCGTCGGCATTTTCCTGTTCATGGCCATCTATGCGCTCTACTTCGCTCGCGCTTTCTTCATGCCGGTCATTCTGGCTTTCCTGCTGGCGCTGACGCTGACGCCGATCGTTAGGCTCCTGCGCAGGCACGGCATCTCCGAAGTGGTTTCGGCGACCCTTCTGGTGCTGTTGTCGATCTGCATCTTTGCCAGCGTAGGCTACCTGCTCAGCGGACCGATCATCGACCTCATCAACAACACCTCTTCGATAGGCCAGCAACTTGCCGAACGGCTGGCGCAATTGCGCCGCCCACTCGAGAAGATCATGCAGATTTCGCATCAGATCGAACAGCTGACCCAGACGTCGCAGGAGCCGGGCATCCAGAGGGTGGCGATGGCGCAGTCCGGCATCCTGTCGGCGGCCGCCAGCAACATCCTGTCGGCCGGAACAGGCCTGACTATCATTTTCGTGCTGTCGCTGTTCCTGCTCGCCTCCGGCACGATGTTCTATGAAAAGATCATCCAGTCCTTCGCCAGCCTCAGCGAAGAGAAACGGGCGCTGCGCGTCGTCTATGACGTCGAGCGCGAAATCTCGCACTATCTGCTCACCGTCACCATCATCAATGCCGGCCTCGGCACGGTCATCGCTCTTGGTCTGTGGGCGCTCGGCATGCCCAATCCGCTGGTCTGGGGAGCCGCCGCGGCGTTGCTCAACTTCTTGCCCTATGTCGGAGCGCTGATCACCATCGTGCTTGTCACGGTCATGGCGTTGATCAGCTTCGATACCATCTTCTACGCGCTTCTGGCGCCGGCCTTCGTGATCTTGTGCGACATCGTCGAAGGCCAGTTCGTGACGCCGATGGTGGTCGGCCGGCGTCTGGAGATCAACGCCGTGGCAATCTTGATCGCCATCGCCTTCTGGTCATGGTTGTGGGGCTTCGTCGGCGCCCTGATGGCGGTGCCGCTGCTGGTCGTCATCAAGGTATTCTGCGATCATTTCGACGGGCTCAGCCATGTCGGCAATTTTCTCGCCGCGCAGCACGCGGTTGTCGTCGAGGAGGACGACATCGCCGACCCCGAAGCTATCAAAGGCTGATCAATATTTTTGAATTTGCGGCGCCGCCGGATGCTTCCTACATGCGGTCCTGACACAGGATCCCATCCATGACCGCTCTTTCCGTTCTCGACCTGTCGCCGATCGTCGAAGGCAGCGATGCCTCGCAGTCGCTGGCCAACTCGCTCGATCTTGCCCGCCATGCCGAGCGCCTGGGCTACAAGCGTTTCTGGCTGGCCGAGCATCACAACATGCCGGGTATCGCCAGCGCGGCCACAGCCGTCGTCATTGCCCATGTCGCCGGCGGTACCAAGACCATTCGCGTCGGCGCCGGCGGCATCATGCTGCCCAACCATTCGCCGCTGGTGATTGCCGAGCAGTTCGGCACGCTGGCCGCCTTGCATCCGGGCCGCATCGATCTCGGCATCGGCCGGGCGCCCGGCACCGACATGGGCACCGCCCGTGCCTTGCGCCGCAATCTCGAGGCCGGGGTCGACAATTTCCCTCAGGATGTCGTCGAGCTGATGGGCTATTTCCAGCCGGCCGAGGAAGGCCAGCGAATTCGCGCCGTGCCCGGCGAAGGCCAGGACGTGCCGGTCTGGATCCTCGGCTCCAGCCTCTACGGCGCGCAGCTCGCCGCCATGCTCGGCCTGCCCTACGCCTTCGCTTCGCATTTCGCGCCGGCGGAGCTGGATCACGCGCTGGATGTCTACCGCTCGCGCTTCCAGCCGTCCGAGCAGCTCGACAAGCCGCATGTCATGCTTGGCCTCAATGTCTTCGCCGCGCCCACCGATGCGGAGGCCCGTTTGTTGTTCACCTCGCTGCAACAGGCTCTCGTCAATCTGCGCACCGGTCGGGCCGGCCGGCTGCCGCCACCTGTCGAGAACTATGACCGCGATCTCGATCCGATGGCAAAGACAATGCTCGGCCAGGCATTGTCCTGCGCCGTCGTCGGCTCCCCGGAAACGGTGCGGCAAGGCCTCGATGCCTTCGTGCGCCGCACCGGTGCCGACGAACTGATGGTCAC
>NZ_RZPQ01000372.1:0-5676 GCF_003999135.1 Mesorhizobium sp. M7A.F.Ca.CA.004.06.1.1
GAGCCGATGACCGCCAGCCTGTTTGGCGAATATTCGCGCCTGATGGGACCGGCGGCCGATTCCAGCCTGGTCAAGGAGCGCGGCGACCGCAACCAGTTCATGATTGGCGTGTCGACCACCTACCGCTTCGATTTCACGATGTAGGTGAATCGAACGAGACGCTTTATTCCTGCCGTGGCTTCGGCTAAAAGCCCAGCCATGACCAGCTTTTCGCGCCTTTTCGCGATCGCGATACGAATTACAGGCCCGGTGTTCCGGGTGGCCTGAGCGCCGCCGGAGCCGCCGGGAGTTTCTGCGCGCCCCCTCGCGCTTTTTCCATAACATGATAGTTCACGCCCGAGCTTGTACGCCCGCCGGGCAATGCAAATGGCAGACCAATGACCGATACAACTGAAACGATCGACTATTCCAAAACGCTTTACCTGCCGCAGACGGATTTCCCGATGCGTGCCGGCTTGCCGGAGAAGGAGCCGCTGCTGGTCAAGCGCTGGCAGGACATGGATCTCTACCGCAAGCTGCGCGAGAGCGCTGCCGGCCGCACGAAATACGTGCTGCATGACGGGCCGCCCTACGCCAACGGCAACATCCATATCGGCCACGCGCTGAACAAGATCCTCAAGGATGTCATCACCCGCTCGTTCCAGATGCGCGGCTACGACTCGAACTATGTGCCCGGCTGGGACTGCCACGGCCTGCCGATCGAGTGGAAGATCGAGGAGCAGTACCGCGCCAAGGGCAAGAACAAGGACGAGGTGCCGGTCAACGAATTCCGCAAGGAATGCCGTGAGTTCGCCGCGGGTTGGATCGCTGTGCAGGGGGCCGAGTTCCAGCGCCTCGGCGTCATCGGCGATTTCAAGAACCCCTATACGACGATGGCTTTCCATGCCGAGGCGCGCATCGCCGGCGAGCTCTTGAAATTCGCCATGTCGGGCCAGCTCTATCGCGGCTCCAAGCCGGTGATGTGGAGCGTGGTCGAGCGCACGGCGCTGGCCGAGGCCGAGATCGAGTACCACGACTATGAGAGCGACACGATCTGGGCGAAGTTTCCGGTCGCCAGCTTGGCCCGCCCTGTCGATGGCGAGACCAAGCTGACGGAGGGCGCACTCGATCTGCTGCAGGCACATGTCGTCATCTGGACGACGACGCCATGGACGATCCCCGGCAACCGTGCCGTCAACTATTCGCCGCGCATCAACTATGGCCTCTATGAGGTCACGGCAGCCGAGAACGCATTCGGCCCGCAGTCGGGTGAAAAACTGATCTTTGCCGATGCGCTGGCCGAAGACTCCTCGGTCAAGGCCAAGGTCACCTTGAATCGTCTCCGCAGCGTTTCGGCGCAAGAGCTTGGAAGCCTTACGCTTTCGCATCCGCTCAAGGGTTTTTGCGGCGGCTACGACTTTGCCGTTCCGATGCTCGCCGGCGACCACGTCACCGACGATGCCGGCACCGGCTTCGTCCACACCGCGCCCGGCCACGGCCGCGAGGACTTTGACGCCTGGATGGATGCGGCGGTGGATCTGCGCGCACGCGGCATCGATCCCGCCATCCCGTTCACCGTCGACGACGGCGGTTTCTTCACCAAGGACGCGCCGGGTTTCGGCCCCGACCGGGAGGGTGGACCGGCGCGTGTCATCGACGACAACGGCAAGAAGGGCAACGCCAACCAGGCCGTCATCGACGAGCTGATCAAGCGCAACGCGCTGTTCGCGCGCGGCCGGCTGAAGCACAGCTACCCTCACTCCTGGCGGTCCAAGAAACCGATCATCTTTCGCAACACGCCGCAGTGGTTCGTCTACATGGACAAGGACCTCGGCGACGGCTCGACACTGCGCAGCCGGGCGCTCAAGGCCATTGACGACACCCGCTTCGTGCCCGCCGCCGGCCAGAACCGCATCCGCGCCATGATCGAGGAGCGGCCGGACTGGGTGCTGTCGCGCCAACGCGCCTGGGGCGTGCCGATCGCTGTCTTCGCCGATGCCGACGGCAATGTGCTGAAGGACGAAGCGGTCAACCAGCGCATCATGGACGCCTTCGAGCAGGAGGGCGCCGACGCCTGGTTCGCTGCTGATGCCAAGGAGCGTTTCCTTGGCAATCACGACGCTTCGAAGTGGAAGCAGGTGATGGACATCCTCGACGTCTGGTTCGATTCGGGCTCGACGCACGCCTTCACGCTGGAAGATCGTCCTGACCTGAAATGGCCGGCCGACGTCTATCTCGAAGGCTCCGACCAGCATCGCGGCTGGTTCCATTCGTCGCTGCTGGAAAGCTGCGGCACCAGGGGCAGGGCGCCTTACGACACCGTCGTCACCCATGGTTTCACCATGGACGAGGATGGCCGCAAGATGTCGAAGTCGCTGGGCAACACCGTGGTGCCGCAGGACGTCATCAAGCAGTCGGGCGCCGATATACTGCGTCTGTGGGTGGTGACGACCGACTACTGGGAGGACCAGCGGCTCGGCAAGAACGTGCTGCAGACCAACATCGACGCCTACCGCAAGCTGCGCAACACCATCCGCTGGATGCTGGGTACGCTTGCCCATGACGATGGCGAAGAGGTGCCGCTGGAGAAAATGCCGGAGCTGGAGCGGCTGATGCTGCACCGGCTGGCCGAGCTCGATGAGGTCGTGCGCTCGGGCTACGACGCCTTCGAATTCAAGCGCATCACCCGCATGCTGCTCGATTTCATGGTGGTCGAGCTGTCGGCGTTCTATTTCGACATCCGCAAGGACGCGCTCTACTGCGACGCGCCGTCGAGCCTGAAGCGCAAGGCTTCGGTGCAGGTGGTGCGCCATCTCTTCGATTGCCTGGTGAAATGGCTGGCGCCGATGCTGCCTTTCACCATGGAGGAGGCCTGGCTTGACCGTCATCCCGACGCCGTCTCGGTGCATCTCGACCAGTTCCCGCAAATCCCGGCGGACTGGAAGAACGAGGCGCTGGCGGAAAAGTGGCGCCAGGTGCGGCAGGTGCGGCGCGTCGTTACCGGCGCGCTGGAGATCGCGCGCGCCCAGAAGGTGATCGGATCGTCGCTGGAAGCGGTGCCGGTCGTCACAATCAACGACGCAGCGCTCGAAGCGGCGATTTCAGATGTCGACATGGCCGAGATGGCGATCACCAGCGATCTGGTCATCGCTCATGGCGAGGCACCGGCTGGTGCCTTCGCGATCGACGACGTCAAGGGTGTCGCCGTGGTGGTCGAGAAGGCCGAGGATCGTGGCCTGTTAAAATGTGCACGCTCCTGGCGCTACACCGCCGATGTTGGCCAGGATCCGGAATTCCCGGATGTTTCGGCCAGGGATGCGGCGGTGCTGCATGAATTGAAAGCGCTTGGCCGACTTTAACGGTTAGTCGGCTGGATCGGTGCACAAATGCCACGCCGGGCGGGCGAAAACCGCCCGCGCGTTGCCCTTAACGAGTGGTTGAGGTAAACACGCGAAACTCCGGAAGACAAATTGTCGCCGGATTTCCGTCGCAAGTGCTTGGACGATGGGGACCGGCCACAAGCTGGTGGCAATCGAGAGGCTGTCTAGAGTGGGACTTTTTGGCATGACCGAGAGATATAATGCGCGCTTGGCGCTGCTGGCGCCGCTTGTCGCGTCGGGCCTCGCTTTGTCGGGCTGCATGGGCTCTCCGACCTACGGCACCGACAAGACCGCCGGCGAACAACTGGCCGGCGATATTTCGGGCGCTTTTTCATTCGCGCCGAAGCGCAAGGAACAGATCGACTACAAGCCGCGTCCGACGCTCGTGAAGCCGGCGCCAGGCCAGAAGGAAGCGCTGCCGGCCCCGCAGGACAGCATCGAGACGGCGAGCGCCGAATGGCCCGAATCGCCCGAGCAGCGCCGCGCCCGCTTGCGCGCCGACGCCACCGCCCATCAGAACGACCCGGCCTATCAGTCGGAGATCATCGACGACGTGCAGACGGACCCGGCCTCGGTCAAGAGGGCGATGGCGGAGTCAGGGTCGAGCCACCCGCCGGCATGGACACCGGCCGATTCCGACAAGGGCCGTGCCGCCGAGATCCAGCGCCGCCTTGCCGACAGCAAGCAGGGCGATCCGAACACCCGCAAATATCTGAGCGAGCCTCCAGTGCAGTATCGTGTCGCGGCCGGCACGGCGCCGCAAGATCAGCTTGGCGAGGACGAGTACAAGAAGGAACGCCGCCTCAAGAAAGAGGCGGAAGGCAAGAAGGGCAGCGGCTGGTTCGACTGGATGCCGTCTCTGTAAGAACACCACGTTGTGTCGCCGGGCGTTGCGCCCGGTTCAGCCGCGCCGTTCCCGGAAAAATTCCTTGAGCAATAGACCCGCTTCGGTCTCGCCCATGCCCGGATAGATGTCGGGCGCGTGGTGGCAGGTCGGCGAGGCGAAAAAACGTACGCCATTGACCACGGCACCACCCTTGTCGTCGGCGGCGCCGAAATAAAGCCGGCGCAGCCGGGCAAAGGAAATGGCGCCGGCGCACATGGCGCAAGGTTCCAGCGTCACATAGAGATCATGGCCGGTCAGCCGCTCGGCCGACAGTTTGCGGCAAGCTTCGCGGATGACCAGCATCTCGGCATGCGCGGTCGGGTCGGCAAGTTCGCGTGTGCGGTTGCCGGCGCTGGCGACAACACCAGCGCCATTGGCGATGACGGCGCCGACCGGCACTTCGCCTCGCAAGGCGGCAGCCTCGGCCTCCTTCAGTGCCAGCGCCATGAAATCGGGCCGCTTCACGCGATTTCCACTCCGATTATCTCCTCGCCACCTGACGGAGCAAGTTCGTTTCGAATGAACCGCACTTGCTCCAGGCTTTTGATTTTCGTTTGTCTTTTTGGAAAAACCGGTCTCCACTTTTCCCTGACAAACTCCAGTGATCCTGTTATTGAGCGCAGGACCTCGAAAATCGGGACTCGGTTTTCGAAAATGATCATGCGCCACATCAAAAGTGCTACAGCGTTCGTTGCGCGCCCGAAAGGATGCGCCACGCTGTAGCAGCGCAAACGGATAAAGGCCACATGGACGACAACGACAAGAAATTCCGACCCAGGAACGGTCCGGCCAAGAGTGGGCCGAAAGCCGCGGGACCGCGCAGCCGTGATGGCGCCGCGGGCAAGGGCGGCAAGCCGTCCTTTGGCGCCAAGAAACCTTACGCACCGCGTGGCGATCGGCCGATGGCTGCCGATGGCGAGCGGCCGAAGCGCGATTTCAAGGGCGGGGACAAGCCTTTCAGCAAAGGCCCGCGTCCCGAAGGCAAGCCTTTTGAGAAGCGCGAAGGGCCGCGCAAGCCCTACGCACCGCGCGGCGACCGCCCGATGGCCGCCGAGGGTGAGCGCAAACCGTATGAGAAGCGCGAAGGACCACGCAAGCCCTACGCACCGCGCGGCGATCGCCCGGTGGCCGCCGAAGGCGAGCGCAAGCCTTTTGAAAAGCGCGAGGGGCCGCGCAAGCCTTATGCACCGCGCGGCGATCGCCCGGTGGCCGCCGAAGGCGAGCGCAAGCCCTATGAAAAGCGCGAGGGGCCGCGCAAGCCTTATGCACCGCGCGGCGACCGGCTGATGGCCGCCGAAGGCGAGCGCAAGCCCTATGAAAAGCGCGAGGGGCCGCGCAAGCCTTATGCGCCCCGTGGCGATCGCCCGGTGGCCGCCGAAGGCGAGCGCAAGCCCTATGAAAAGCGCGAGGGGCCGCGCAAGCCCTATGCAC
>NZ_RZPQ01000373.1:0-5672 GCF_003999135.1 Mesorhizobium sp. M7A.F.Ca.CA.004.06.1.1
AGCAGCCGCGTGCGGCCGGGCGCGCGCATCGCAGTGAGATAGGCGTCGGAGCCGGCAATGAGCGCGTCGCGGGCATTGAGCGATGGCGGCGAAGCGCGCTCGATCTCCTCAGCCACCGCCATCGCCTCCTGCTCGACCACGGCGGCAAACAGCGCCTGCTTGTCGGCGAAGTGATGGTAAAGCGCGCCGCGCGTGACGCCGGCGGCAGCGACGATCTCCGGCGTGCCGGTCTCGGCATAGGATTTTTCGGTGAACAGCTTTCGTGCCGCGGCAATCAGGTCGGCGCGCGTCGCCTCGGTGCGGTCACGGTTGGAACGACGCGCGGAATCGCGTTGCATACATGCAGCCTGTATGTTAAATGAAGTTACATGCAGACTGTATGTTAATCGACGGGAGAAGGAAAGATGAAGACGACGAGCTATTACCCGGTGCTGATGACCGGCGACGTCGCCGGCACGACGGCGTTCTATATCGAGCATTTTCGCTTCCAGCCGCTATTCGAAAGCGACTGGTATGTGCATCTGCAATCGGTGGAGGACAGAAGAGTCAATCTCGGCATCGTCCAGGGCGATCATGAGACGATCCCGGAAGAGGGGCGCGGCCGCGCGTCGGGCCTGCTGATCAACTTCGAGGTGAGGGACCCGGATGCGGTCTATGAACGGATCGTCGCGGCCGGGCTGCCGATCCTGCGCTCTCTACGCGACGAACCCTTCGGCCAGCGCCATTTCATCACGCGGGATCCCAATGGCGTGCTGATCGACGTGATCAAGCCGATTCCGCCGAGCGAGGCGTTTCTGGCGCAGTACGCGGAGGGGGCGGTGGGCACCTGAACGATGTTTTCGTGTTGGCTGTTTCCTACGCAATTTATGATCATCCGGTAATGCCAAGCCGAGAAAGGTTTGATTTCTGAGCAGATGTGCGATGCAATCATGCGAGTGCAGGTGGCGAGCGGACCATTGAATGACCGAAGATCTTGTCGATCGAATTTATGAAGCGGCGTTCGTCCCCGATTTATGGCCAGACGTCTTCGACAGGTTGAGCGAACTGTCGAACTCGGCCGGAGGCGGTATGGGTTTATTCGATGATCGGCTGGACCCGATGCTCATCGCGTCGGACCTGGTCCGGCCGATACTGGAGGGCATCTCTGCGGAAGGCGGGTTCAAGAGCAGCAGTGTCTCCCAACTCCTGCTGACGCTGCCCCCACCCTCGGAATTCGTCTACGACGCGGATTACTTCCCCAAGGAGGCGCTCGAGAACAATCGGACGCGGCTCGACCGGACGCTGCCATTGGGAATCGGTGGCGAAGTCGGTACGTTCATATCCCTGCCTACAGGCGAAGTTCTGTTGTTTACGATGGAGCGTTGGCTGACCAATGATCGGCCATCCCGAGACGAATTGGACCAGCTCAACCGCATGAGGCCACATTTGGCGCGCGCCGGCCTGATTGGTGCGCGCCTGCGGCTGGAACGAGCGCGCGCTACGACTACGGCGCTTGCGGCGATCGGCCTGCCGGCCGCGGTGATGACGAGCAGGGGACGCGTTCTGGCGACCAATCAACTGCTTGACGCTCTGCCCCTTGTGTTCGTGCCGACGGCCCGTGATGGGCTCGCCCTTGCCGATGCCAAGGCAAACAAGTTGTTTCAGCAGGCGATTGCAAGCGGGACTGGTGACGCTGCGTCGGGTCGCTCCGTGCCCATAGCGCCAAGCGAGAATAGCGAGGCCATGATCGTTCACCTCATCCCTCTTCGCCGTCTGGCGCACGAACTTCTCTCAGGCGCCGACATACTGATCGCAGCCACGGCTCTCAACCCGACGAATCTGGTGCCTTCGCCGACCATCCTGACGGGCCTTTTCGACCTCTCGCCGGCCGAGGCGCGATTGGCGGCGGCATTGGCATCGAGGGATAGCCTTGGTGTGGCGGCGACAAGCGCCAACATCACCTATCGCACGGCCAGCACGTATCTTGGTCGTATCTTCGACAAGACAGGCACGCATCATCAGGCGCAACTCGTAGCTCTCCTGAAGGGAGCCTATGTCGCCGTTGCTCCCTCGAAGGGGGAGTGAGCAACGGCGGCCTTAAAGTCTTTGTGTTGATACATGTCGTTGTCCCAGAACCGCGGCACACTTCTGGGTGACTGCACTAGCTTCGCGCAACCGGCATCACCGTCACCTGGCTGACGCCGGTGCGGCGCACCACGGTGCATTGTGTCTCGCGGCCGATGCGCTCGGCGTCGAGCACGCGCACCAGGTCGTCGACGCCGGTGACCGGGCGGCCGTCTATTGCGGCGATGATGTCGCCCTCCTTCAAGCCGGCCTTGGCCGCCGGGCCATCCTTCTCGACGCTGCGCAGCCGCACCGCTGTATTCGTCGACACTTGCGACAGGAGCGCGGCGCGTCGCGGCAGATTGACGGTGTCGGCCGAGACGCCGATGAAGGCGCGGCGCACGCGGCCGAAGCGGATGATCTCCGAAATGACGAAATTGGCGGTGTTGGAGGCAACCGCGAAGGCGATGCCTTGCGCGCCATGGATCATGGCGGTGTTTACGCCGATGACCTCGCCGGCCGACGATACCAGCGGTCCGCCGGAATTGCCGGGATTGAGCGCTGCGTCGGTCTGGATGACGTCGTCGATCAGCCGGCCGGTGGAGGCGCGCATCGAGCGGCCGAGCGCGGAGACGACGCCGGAGGTGACGGTCCATTCGAAACCGAGCGGGTTGCCGATTGCAATGGCGATCTGGCCGCGCCGCAGCCGCTTGGAATCGCCCAGCGGTGCGACGTCGGCAAAGCTGCCGTCGGCGCGCACCAGCGCGATGTCGGTGTCGGGATCGCGGCCAAGAACACGCCCTTCTCTCGAAGCGCCGTCCGGCATCGAAACGCGCACCGTCCTGGCATCACCGACGACATGGAAGTTGGTGACCACCAGCCCGTCCGGCGCAATGACGAAGCCGGAGCCATGGCCGCCCTGACCGCCAACGCGCTCGATGCGGCAGACGGCCGGACCGATGCGGTCGACCGCGTCGGCAACCGTCGTCGAATAGGCGTCGAGCAACGTGTCATCGGTTTGGAATTTGGCGACGGCGACGGCCATGGGAGGGCTCCGTGTGTTCAGGCTTGATCGTGACTATATGTGCGGAGCGGCTGGAACCGCAGCGACCTGACCAGATGGCCAGTCAAACCGGCAACTAGCCGTCAGGCGAGTACCCGCGGACGCGCTGTCGAGCGATATCTGGGGCATGGATGAACCCAGGAGACCATTAATGAGCGATTTCAATCTGAGCGCGTTTTCGCAAGCCGTCGCCGATCTCGCCGCCAAGGCCGCGCCGGCAACGGCTGGCTTCGCTACGCATCATCACCGCACGGCAAGCGCCTTCCACTGGCGTGACGGCTATTTCGTCACCGCTGAAGAGGCTGTCGAGGCCGGCGAGGAGATCGATCTGGTGTTGGCCTCGGGGGAAACGGTGAAGGCCGAGCTGGTTGGCCGCGACCCTTCGACCGGTGTTGCCCTGCTGAAGCCGGCGGAGGCCGTCAGCGCCGCGCCGCTGGCCAAGGCCGATGCGGTGCGGCCGGGCAACATCGCCATTGCCATCGGCAGCAGCGACGGTTCGGCTTTGGCTGTTTCGGGCTCGGTGGGCGAAGTCGGCCCGGCCTGGCGCTCGATGCGCGGCGGCACCATCGACCGGCGCATCAATCTTGCCGTCGGCGCCGGCGGCCGTTTCGAGGGCGGCCCGGTTCTCGACGCCAAGGGTGCGCTGATCGGCATGCTGTTGTTCGGACCGCGTCACCGGGCGCTGGTCATGCCTTACGAGACGATCGAGCGGGCGGTCGCGACCTTGCGCGAAAAGGGCCATGTCGCGCGCGGCTATCTCGGCGCCGGCCTGCACCCGGTACGAGACCGCGACGCGCAGGGCGCAATGGTGATGAGCCTCGATGACGAGGGTCCCGCCAAGGCCGCCGGTCTCTCTCTTGGCGATATCATCGTGGCGTGGAACGGTGAGGCGGTGCACGGCCCGCGGGACCTGATCCGCAGGCTCGGACCCGACAGTGCCGGCGCTTCGGTGACGCTCGGTGTCGTGCGCGGCGGCGAACAGCGCGATGTCGTGCTGACAATCGGCGAAAAGCCGCTGAGCTGAGGGCATCCATGGACACGCTCACCAGCGACAGGATCATGCATGACGGTGCCGTCTCGCGGCGGCTGGTGGTGCTGATTGCGCTTGGCGATGCGTCACGCGCCGAGCGCCTGGCGGCCTCGCTGGCCGCGAGCGATGACCTGCTGCCGGTCGTGGCCGGCGGTGGAAGAGCCGACGTCGCCATCGTTGACGACAGCATTGGTGATGGCGTGCCGGCCCTCATTCCACGGGTGCTGCTGACCGGACGCGCTGGCGGCGAGCGGCCCGCCGGTGAGGTGCTGGCCGTGATGTCCGCTGGCGCGGAGGATTTGTTGATCGCCGCGGCGGCGCGGCTGGCCGCGGCCGGCTATCGCGTCTCGGGCGAGCGCGGAAGCGGACGCCATGAGGATTTCCGTGCCGGCGATGGCGAGCCGTTCGAGGAGGAGGCCTCCGACGAGCATGCCGCCCGGCCTTCGCTGTCGCCGCGTGAGGCGGAAGTGTTGGCGCTGCTGGCCGAGGGCGCCCCAAACAAGGTGATTGCGCGGCGGCTGAACATTTCGGTGCACACCGCGAAGTTCCACGTCGCCGCAATCCTGATCAAGCTCGGTGCGGCCAACCGCACCGATGCGATTGCCATTGCGATGCGCCAAGGGTTGGTGCTGGTTTAGTCATAAACCCTACGCTGCGTAACGCGGTGTCCAGCGTGTCGGGTCTTGCGCTGCGGTCGCCCGCCGCGCAAAGGTTTGCGCCTGTTGTGTTGCAAGGGAGGCGCAAGGAAATGTCGCTCAAGGGAAAGACGCTGTTCATCTCCGGTGGGTCGCGCGGCATCGGGCTGGCGATCGCGCTGCGCGCGGCGCGCGACGGCGCCAATGTGACGATCGCGGCCAAGACCGCCGAACCGCATCCGAAGCTGCCGGGCACGATTTATAGCGCTGCCGAAGAGATCGAGCAGGCTGGCGGCAAGGCGCTGCCTGTTTTGTGCGACATCCGCGAGGAGGCGCAGGTGGCCGAGGCGGTCGCCAGGACCGTGGAAAAATTCGGCGGCATCGACATCTGCGTCAACAATGCCAGCGCCATCCAACTCACCGGCACGCTGGAGACCGACATGAAGCGCTACGATCTGATGCATCAGATCAACACGCGCGGTACCTTCCTGGTCTCGAAAATGTGCATTCCTCACCTGAAGTTGGCGCAAAATGCTCACATCCTGAATCTGGCGCCGCCGCTCGACATGAAGGCCAAGTGGTTCAGGAATCACGTCGCCTACACGATGGCCAAGTTCGGCATGTCGATGTGCACGCTGGGCATGAGTGCGGAGTTCGCCAAGGACGGCATCGCTGTCAATTCACTGTGGCCGATCTCGACCATCGACACGGCGGCGGTGCGCAATCTGCTCGGCGGCGCGACGGTGGCGGCGATGAGCCGTTTGCCCGACATCATGGCCGACGCCGCGCATGCCATCTTCATGCGGCCGGCGCGCGAGACAACAGGTAATTTCTACATCGACGAGGAGGTGCTGCGCGCCGAGGGCGTCAGCGACTTTTCAGCCTATGCGCCAGGTGCGAC
>NZ_RZPQ01000374.1:0-5666 GCF_003999135.1 Mesorhizobium sp. M7A.F.Ca.CA.004.06.1.1
CTTATGCACCGAGGCGATGTTCAATGAACACGCTCGCGCATATGGACGCAACGGCGCCAGCCTAATTGCTCTGCCGCGCGCAACTGGCCCAGACTACCGGTCCTGGCAGATCGCCGGCGCGATGGCTGCGCTTGTGAGTGGCTGCTACGTGGTCAGTTCAAACCGGAGCGGCCGGCTTGGACATCAGGGGCCGCTCTTCGGCGGTCGCGGCTTCGCCTTTGCTCCCGGCGGGCGGCTGCTTGCAACGACATCATCTGACCGACCAATCGTCATTATCGAGTTGGACGCTGCAAGGTCTTCGCGGGCGCAGGCAGACTATCCCTGCTATGTCACGGAACCGGCACGCCAGTGACTACAGCATCCAGAGAACGCCCACGACGGATGTTCGCGAATACATTTGATCTGGTCGTGATTCAGATCCTTCGACGCACTCAACGCATCGGCGGCGCCCCCGTCAGGTCGACCTAAGGGCGGTAAAATGGGGCCAGCTTCGCTAGTCAGACTCACTGGGCGGATAAACCACACGTCCATGCTCTATAACAACCGCACCTGCGGTGAGCGTCGCCCGGCTCATTTGCCCCAGGCCCATCAGGTGACAAACGGCGTGGCCGCGTGAAATAAGATGGTCCGCGATTATTCGTCGATGACAACGCCACCAGACGGCCTCCGAACACATCACCGCCAGTTTGTTTGTGCTGCCTCGTGAGATCAGCGCGTCGAGAGAGTCTTGAAAAGCGTCTGATAGTGCATAGTCCGCGTAGTTGTGAAAACTGCGATTTCGCCAAAGCGCATTGCAGCAATCAGGCACGTCGACTTGCCACTGTCGGCGGCCACCCAAGTCAGCAAAATACTCATAAGAAATACTGGACGCGCCCAGAGTGATCGGCAATATGTCTATGTTGTACTCGGGATTACGGCGCGACCGGGGAAACGCTCTCACGTCGGCAATCAGGTCTATAGAGGCGCGTTCGAGAATCGCCGCAAACTGGCGAAAAGAGCGTGTAGAATGGCCAATTGAATAGAACTGCATGATCACAGCTTTCTGGAGAGCGCCCTCTCTATATGGGCTGCGATATGATCCGTTCTGTCACTCCTTATTTCATATTGCGGCTCTTCGTTGGAGGCGTGATGGGTGTATCCCTTGAAAACGAAATCCTCTTCATGGATTCGTATGATACTGCCGCTCGCAGATCCCGCTTCCGAGTTCCAAGTGACGTGATCGCCAATGTGATATTTCGGCAAGGTTCACCTTTTCATCATAAAGATCTTGTCAGTGAAGAACTCGGGCTCGGTCTTTTCAGGTGAATGGGTCGGCCTTTGGATTCAACTCGGCTCGGTCGGCCCACGACTTCCATCTTGACTTCGAGAAAGTGATGCCAAGCACCCCGAACTCGCGGCCGATGCGGACTGCTTCACGCAGTCGACGAGCAGCGTCGCGCCCCGGTCCCCCCCGCCGGATGAAGCGCTGCACGCGGTCGCATTAGACTCGACCGCCGGCGTCAAAGATCGACTCGGCCAAGGCCTGCGCGCAGGCTTCGTCCCGCCCCTGCACGAAAGCGGCTTCACCTTCCGCGGCGAATACCTCCACCATCGCCTCGAGCCCGGTGCTCGGTTCGATCACGAGGACGCGCTTTCCAACAAGTCCCATGTCCATGGTGTGATCTTTACTGACATGAACAGTGGTTGGTCGCCGGCGCTAGGCAGCCAGGTCCGGAGCAATGGAAAGGACGACACGACCCATCGTACGGCCGTTCTCCAAAGCTTCGTGTGCCGCGCCAACACCGCCGAACAACACCACCCGGTCGACATGAGGGTGCAGCTCGCCGCGATCGACCATCCCGGCAACCCGCCGCAAGACATCGGTCTGTCTCAGCCGGCGAAGATGATCGCCCGCGATCTGCGGCTGTCCGATATTGACGAAGCGGACGTCGAGATTGTTCCATTCCGCTGAATCGTTGCTTCCCTTCGGCCATGGCGAGACGACGGTGTTCACCAGAGTGCCGAACGGCGCGGCGTGGTCGAAGCTTCGCGCAAAATTCTCGTGCCCCACGAAGTCGAAGACGATATCCGCGCCGGCTTTTCCGGTCCAGCGGCGCAAGGCGGCGGCAACGTCCTCCTCGCGATATTGGATCGCCAGTTCAGCACCAAGTGACAGCACGAAGGCAGCTTTTGCGTCGCCTGAGACGGTTGCCGCGATACGGGCGCCGAGCCTGCGCAGGTATTGTATAGTGATATGTCCAAGTCCTCCTGCGCCGCCATGCACCAGGGCGAAGCTACCCGGCTTGGCATCGGCCTTCTCGAATACTGCCTCCCAGGCCGTGAGCGCCACCGTCGGCAACGCCGCTGCCTCGACGAAGCCTAGGCTGACGGGTTTCCGCGCGGCATAATGCCCGTTGAGCACCTTGTATTCGGCGTAGCTGCCGAAATTGCCGGCATAGCCGCCATCGACATACCAGACGGCGTCCCCGGGACGGAGATGGGTGATTGCCGAACCCACCTCTTCAATAATCCCAGTACCGTCAATGCCGAGGATGGTGAATGCGTCCCGCGGGCCAGTCCCATACACCGCGCCATTGCGGCGGTTCTGCCAGTCGGCCGGATTGACCCCCGCCGCCATCACGCGAACCAGAATATCCGTATCGTTCGCAATGCGCGGCCGGGCGATCTCGCGCGTTTCCATGACCTCGGGTCCGCCCGCTCGCGTCATTATAAGCGCCAGCATCGTCTCAGACATCGACCGCCTCCCCCTCGCTACATTCGATCGCATTGATTAGACTCTGGAGGTCAACCGCGCCGTCCAAGGTCTGTGCGAGGCGGGCGTTGTTCCTCAAGTCGGAGACGGGACGCGGGGAACTCAGGCCCACGCTCGGCGATGGCACTTCCTGAAGGCGTGTGGCACCGTAGGCCTCCGGAGGCCACTCGCAGAAGACGATCTTGCCTGCTTCGAGCAATCGGATTGCGAGTTCCCTGTGCTGCGTCACCGTGACCGCGACGACGACACCTACGCCCGGATCATTGACGAGCGTCTCGTTCGTATCGGCATGTGGGATGCCAAATCCCTCGGCTGCAACCTTTATTACCTCCACCCGGTTGCTGCTGATGGTGGTGACGCGATATTCGAGCAGCCTTTCATCCGCCGCCTTGTGTGCGATCGTCGGCCAGCCATTGTCGGGGTGCACTCCGATAATTCCGACATGAATCGGATTTCCAACCATGATCGCCTCCTACGCGTTGGTGACTTCGAAGATCGTCCGGCGAAGCGTCATGCGCGCGAGACGCCAACCGTAGGGGCCAAGTCGCCATAGCTCATGATAATGTCCGTAGCCCTTGATCCGAGCCGGAAGACCGGCGGCCGCTCCAGGAAAGACAAGCACGTCCTCCATCGACCAAATGGCGGTGATCTCCGTTTGCGAAATCTGATCGATTTCGTCGTTGTGAAGCTGGTGGATCGAGTGCGAACCTTGAATGTAGCTCCGCATGGCGTCCATATAGCTCTCGCGATCATCGAAGCTTGCGATGAGCTCGCCTTCGGTGCTGAAGACCCGAACCTCGACTGTCGGCTCTAAAAGGGAGGCGAATTGTTCCAGGTCTCGGGTATCGACGAAACGGCAGTATCTCGCCTTGGCACGTCGGACCTGTTCGATGTCAGTCAGTTGGGGATTCATTGCTCTACTCCTTTTAGATGCATGTAAGTCGGGGGAGACCCACGCGATTAGCTGTCAGATCGGCCGATCTGGTCGTCTGAAGGTACAGTCCGGCTCGCTCTGTGGTTTGGCTGTTCCAGTATTCATAGGGATGACTGGCAGGCAGCTGGATGCGTCGATGACGCTCGTCGGCCTCCGGGCCGTGGCAATCGACTTCAGTTCAACACGAGAATTCACTAGCCAGACGACGTCTTCGGCCTGTCGGGCTACCGCGGCGACGGAAGCTGCGGGAAGGTCGATCTCCCGGCACCCTGTCACATTGGACTACGGCTCCGGGTGAACAGCACCGCCACCGCCGCCACCAGCAAGATGATGCCAAGGACGTAGAACGTGTCGGAGAAGGCCATGATCAGGGACTGCTGCGCGATGAGCTTCCCGAGAAAGGCCTCCGCCTGGTGGCGTGCTAGACTCTCGTCTGAGACACCGCGCGACATAATGTATTCCGTCATTCGAGATATGAACTGCTCGGTGGGCTCGCTGTAGGGCGTGACAGACTGCCCGATAATGTTGGAATGGAATTGCTCCCGCCTGGTGATCAGTGTTGCCAGCATGGCCGTTCCCAGCGCCCCACCGAGGCTGCGCATCATATTGAGAACCCCGGACGCCGCACCGGAGAGTTCGCTAGGTATGCCGACCATCACAATACCGGCAAGCGGAGCAAGGACGATGGCCTGGCCGAATGCACGGATGAAATTCGTGGTCACGAACTGATCGCTGCCATCATTCACGTTAAGATGCGTGTTCATGAAACAGCTCGCTGCAAAGATCGCGAGCCCGGCGCAGACGATTGCACGTGCGCTCAAATGCTTCTGCAACCAGGGAACGAACGGAATAATTACCAGTTGGGGCAGCCCGACCCAGGCCAACACCATACCAATCTGCTCGGAATTGTACCCTTGGACTTGGCTCAGATAGGCCGGGAGCACATAGACCGAGCCAAACAGCGCGACGCCGACCAGCATGTTGGCTAGGGTTCCGAGCGCGAAGTTACGGTGGACGAGCACCCGCAGTTGAACGGCAGGCCTATCAACGGTCAGCTCTATGGCGACAAAGACCGCAAGGGCGACGACGGCAACGATCGATAGATGAACGATGAGCGGCGAGCCAAACCAGCCATTCTTGTTGCCCTCGTCGAGCACGGTCTGGAGGCAGGAAAGCCCAACAATCATGAAGGCGATGCCATACCAATCCCCCTCCTTCAACAGCGAAAGGTTCATCCTCTCCCGCTCGAGGGTTGGAAAAAGCAGGCCGAGCATCAGGACTCCCGGCACGAGATTGACGAAGAAGATAAACTCCCAGCCATAGTGCTGGGTGAGGTAACCGCCGATAGTCGGTCCGATCGCAGGCCCAAAAGTGGCCGTGAGCGCAAATGCTGCCAAGCCAACCGGCTGCTGGCGTTGTGGCAAGGACGTCAGCACGCGGGTGAATGCCATTGGGATCATCACGCCGCCGGCGAAGCCCTGAAAACCCCTGAGGACGATCATCTGCCCGAGGCTTGTCGTGAAAGCGCACGCGACTGAAAAGAGGAGGAACAGGCAGGTGCTGCCGAGCAGAAACCTGCGGAACGAAAACACTCGCGTGAAGAAATCCGTCAGCGGGATCATGATGATTTCTCCGATGAGATAGGAGGTGGATATCCACGTTCCGTTGTCGGAGCCCGTACCAATCCCGCCCTCGATCTCCGGAAGCGAGGAATTGGTGATCTGGATGTCCAGCACAGCGATCAACGCGCCGAGCATGCATCCGAAAATGCAGATCCAATCGCGGAAAGTCGCACCCTCCCTGTCGCGATGCGATGTCATCGGTAGGGTCTCGGTCATGGCTGGTTTCGAGACCTGCCATGCTCTGTATCTGGCGGCGGTTGGCTAACGGTGATCGTGGCGGTGACTGACATTCCGGGCAGGAGCAACCCTGCGAGAGGATCATCCCGGGCTATTGCGATCTTGACGGGGATCCGCTGAA
>NZ_RZPQ01000375.1:0-5662 GCF_003999135.1 Mesorhizobium sp. M7A.F.Ca.CA.004.06.1.1
GCCAGAAAGGCGCCCGCCAAGGCCGCGCCGAGCATTGTTGAGCGGTCGAAGCTGTCGCTGAGCAGCAGCAGCGCCAGCACGCCGAAAGAGGCGCCGCCGGAAATGCCCAGGACCTCGGGTGCGGCCATCGGGTTGCCGGTCATGCGCTGCATCAGCGTGCCGGCGACGGCGAGCAGGACGCCCGCCGACAGGGCGACGACGACGCGAGGCGCGCGCAGGGCAAGCAGCTCGGTCAAATCCGCGGATGCGATCCAGTGCCAACCGCCTGCGCCACGGCCAAAGCCGATGGCGAGGACAACCGCGAGGATGAGCGCCAGCAGGCCCGCGATCAACGGCAGGCCGTTTGTCGGCAGGCGTATCGACGACACCATGTCGGCCTGCCTTTCGGGGGTGGTTCGCATTCGCGGCAACAGGAACAGCAGCAGCGGCGCGCCGAGCAAAGCGGTCGCGGTGCCGGCGGGGATTTCGCCGGTGAACGGCAAATGCTGCACCAGCCGGTCGGTGAGCCAGAGCAGGGCACCGCCGACCAGCGGCGACCAGACCAGGCGGCGGCCAAGCGTGCGCGCTCCGGCCAGCCGCGCCAGCGCCGGGGCGGCGAGCGCCACGAAACCGATGACGCCCACCTCGGCGACGACCAGCGCGCTAAGCGAGACGGCGACTGTCATGCCGGCAAGGCGGATGACGGCCGGCCGGGTGCCGAGCGATGCCGCGCCGTCGTCGCTGAGGTCGAGCAGGCGTAGCGGTCGCCAGAGTAGGAGCGCGGCGCAGATGCCGGCCAGCAGCCATGGCGCCAGAACAAGGACCGCCGCGTCGCCATTCTGCACCAGCGAGCCGCTCTGCCAGATGAACAGCTCCTCGGTGTATTCGCGGTTGAGCGCCATCAGCAGCGCGCCGGCCGAGCCGAAAGTGAGGCTGACGACGAGGCCGGCGATGATGATCGACACTGGCGAAAAGCTGCGCCCGCGCGCCAGTGCGAAAACGGCTGATGTGGCGAGCGCGCCGCCAGCCAGCGCCACGCCTTCGCGGCCACCTTCCAGCAACCATGGTGCGTAGAGGGTGGCGGCCGCCAATGCGAGGCTCGCTCCGGCATTGGTGCCGATCGTGGTCGGCTCGGCCAGCGGGTTGCGCAGCACATGCTGCATGACGACACCGGCGAGACCAAGTGCCGCGCCGGCCAGCATGCTGACGGCGACACGCGGGAGGAAGGCATAGCGATACAGCAACTGCGCTGGATCGGATGTGTCGGGAGCGGTGAGCGCATGCCACCACAAGTGCGTCGGGAAAAGGTTGATGAGATCGAAGATGGTCAGCATCAGTGCCAGGCCCGCGGGCACGGCCACCAGCAGGATGAACGCGCCGATGCCGTCGCGCTGTCGCGGCAGGGACATTGCCTGAGCGATCATGCCGCTGCCACGAATTCGGCGAAACGCGCGGCAGCAGTGAGACCGCCGAACGGCCAGACCGGCGGAATGGTCCGCACCTGGCCGTTCCGGACGCAGGGCAGATTGGCCCAGAGCGAGCTGCGGGCAATCCTGATCCTGACGTGCGGCGGGATCGGATCGAGCGAGATCAGTTGCGCCTCGCCGACGGCGACCAGTTCCTCGATGCCGACCGTCGAAAAACCCCATTCATTGGTGGCGCCGGTCCAGGCGTTGACGAGGCCGAGCCGGTCGAGGACATCCTGCAGCAGGCTGCCGGCGCCGTAGACGCGGACATGGCGATCGTCGAACATGCTGACGACGCAGACCGGTTTTTGCACCGCCCGCTCCAGCCTGGCACGCGCTTGGGCGATCGAGGCTTCGGTGCGCCCGACAAGGTTTTCTGCTTCCGTCCTGCGGCCAAGCATGTCGCCAAGCTGCAGCGTCACCTGTTGCGCCTGCGCGTAAGGTGGAGCCTTGCCGCTGTAGAACGGCACGTTGAAGGTCGGCGCCAATCTGGTGAAGCTGTTCTCGTCCAAGCCATAGCCATAGGCGCCGACGATCAGGTCGGGCCGCAACTCCCGAAGCAGTTCGATATTGGGCTCGCTGCGCGATCCCAGGTCGATGGTGGCCTGCGGCAGCGCCGGGCCCTGCACCCAGTCGCCATAACCCCTGGTGTCGCCGACGGCGAGCGGCGACAGGCCGAGCGAGACCACCAGTTCGGCCGATGTCCATTCCAGGCAGACGACGCGGGCAGGTGCCGCGCGTGCCATGCCGCCCGGCAAAGCGAGGCCGGTCGCGGCGAGGCCGGCAAGATACTGGCGCCGTGTCAGCGCCGCCATTTTGGGCCGGCCCGCCACATTGCTTTTACCATGTGTATTTCACCGAACCGTTGATCCTGCGGCCTTCGCCGTAGAAGCAGCCGAAGCCCGAAGAGAAACAGGAGGCGACATAGCGTTTGTCCAACAGATTGCTGGCATTGAGGCTGAGCGTGGCGTTCTGCCAGGTGTAATGCACCGCCGCGTCGGCAAGCACGACCGATGGGACCTTGAAGCTGTTGGCGTCGTCGCCATAGGTCGAGCCGACATAGCGGACACCGGCGCCCAGCCCCAGGCCCTCCAGGCGGCCGCTGCCGAAGGTGTAATTCGCCCACAGCGACGCGGAATGCTTCGGCACGCCGAAGGGCGTATTGCCTTCATTGCTGATCGAACTCCCATTATCATCAACAACAGAAGTCGCCTTGGTGATCCTGGTGTCGAGATAGGTGTAGGCCGCTCTCAGGTCGAAGCCGGAATCGAGGCTGGCAACGGCCTCGAGTTCGACGCCGCGCGAGCGGATCTTGCCGGTCTGGAACATGTCGTCGGGCCGGCCCTCATTGCCATAGCGCACGACATTCTGTCGGGTCAGGTCGAAAACCGATGCCGTAATGAAGGAATTCCACCCGGTCGGCTGGTATTTCAGCCCGATCTCGTACTGCCTGCCGGTCTCGGGCACGAACAGATTGCCGTCGCTGTCGGCGCCGGCCACGGGCTGGAACGATTCGGAGTAGCTGACATAGGGCGCAAGCCCGTTGTCGGCGAGATAGACGAGCCCCGCCCGGCTGGTGAAGGCGTTGTCCTTCTGCTCGGGAATGTAGCCGCCGGCCAGATTGTCGTAGACCTTGGCGTCCGACCAATCCTGGCGGCCGCCAAGGGTCAGCCGCCAGTTGCCGAGCTTTACCTGGTCCTGCGCATAGAGACCGACTTGCTGCTGGGTGGTGTCGGTATCGGTGTAGGGCGTCAGATCGGTGATCGGGTACCCGTAAACCGGATCGAAGACGTTGAAACCGTCCTCGACGGTCCCTTCCGAGGCATAGTCGCGGTAAGTATAGCGTTTGTAGTCGAGGCCGACGAGCAGCGTGTGGGCGAGCGGCCCGGTGTCGAAATCGGCTTGTGCCTGGTTGTCGATGGTGACGCCGCTGAGTTTGGTGCCGCCGGCATCTGCATAACGGTAGTAGTCGCCGCTTGAAGGTTCCAGGCCGTTCGAGTCCGTCAGTCCGCCACCAAAGACGCCTTCCTCGGTGTGGGTAAGGTGGACGTAGCGGGCATGCTGTCGAACCTGCCAGGTTTCGTTGAAACGGTGATCGAATTCGTAGCCGATCGAGGCCTGGTCGTTGTTGTAGGAGTCGAAGCCGGGTTCGCCGA
Source organism: Mesorhizobium sp. M7A.F.Ca.CA.004.06.1.1 (assembly GCF_003999135.1). Lineage (NCBI taxonomy): Bacteria > Pseudomonadati > Pseudomonadota > Alphaproteobacteria > Hyphomicrobiales > Phyllobacteriaceae > Mesorhizobium > Mesorhizobium sp. M7A.F.Ca.CA.004.06.1.1. The sequence goes on from NZ_RZPQ01000375.1 coordinate 3,602, forward strand.
CGAACATGCTGTTCGGCAGGTACTTGCCGTCCTTGCCCGGTATGACCGTGCCGTAGGCAGGCAGATACTGCATCGCCCAGCCCGAGCGATCGCGCTGATAGTTGGCGAGGATGGTCAGGCTGGTGTCGGCATCGGGCTGCCAGGTGATCGCCGGCGCGATGAAGATGCGGTCGTCCTTGACGAAGTCGGTCTGCGTGTCGCCCATGTGAGCGGCGCCGGTGAGGCGAAACAGCAGCGACTTGTCGGCGTTCACGGCACCGCTGAAGTCGAACTTGCCTTCATACCGGTTGAAGCTGCCACCACCGAATTCGACCTCGCGCAGGTTTTCCTCGGTTGGCCGCTTGCTGACATAGTTGATGATGCCGCCGGGGCTTGCCTGGCCATAAAGTACCGACGCCGGTCCGCGCAGCACCTCGTAGCGTTCCGCGCCATAGGAATCGAGTGCGGTGAACAGGGTGAAATTGCTCTCCTTGAGCTGCAGCCCGTCCCTGTAGAAGACGCCGCTGGCGTTCGAAATGCCGCGCAACTGCAGGCCGAGGCCGCGATTGTCGGTGCCGTAGAGATTGCCGGTGGCGCCGGGTGTGTAGCGCAACGCGCTGTTCAGGCTGTCGACGGCCTGCGCTTCCATCTGGTCCCTGGTGATGACCGATATCGATTGCGGCGTCTCGATCAGCGGCGTGTCGGTCTTGCTGCCGGTGGAGCCCTTTGTGGCAACGTAGCCCTTGACCGGCCCGAAAGCGCTTTCGACACGTTCCTGGACTTTGATCGGGTCTAGGGTGGTGGTGACCGTCTCCTGGGCCAGTGCATGGCCGCAGCCAAGCAGGGCCGGCAGCGACACCGTTGCGATCAGCAGGCGCTTGCGCGCTATCCGGTTCCGCCAAATCGGTCCATGTCCTGAAATCATCCTTTGCGCCCCCTGTTTCCAAATTTTCGTGCCGATATTGCCGGTCGCGACGATTTGTTGATCGTTGCAGTCATCTTCAATGTTGACTAGTAAGGTCATGTTTCATAGTCAACCGGGCACGACCCGTCGAAATGCCGGAATCTGGAAATGCGGGCGGCCGCACTGGAGAAAAGCCATGAGCATGGCTGGAATTGATGCCCAGACTGCCTTCCATATCGACGCGGTGCGCTTTGCCGTCGGCGAGCGGACGCTGCTCGGTCCGGTCTCGCTCGAACTGGAGCGCTCGCGCGTCTATGGGCTGATCGGCCACAATGGTTCGGGCAAGTCGACGCTTATCAAGCTCATGGCGCGCCAGCAGCCGACGAGTTCAGGCGCCATCACTTTCGCCAGACGTCCGTTGCCGCAATGGGGTGCCCGCGAATTTGCCCGCGCGCTTGCCTATCTGCCGCAGACGACGCCTGCGGCGACCGGCCTGACCGTGCGCGAACTGGCGACGCTCGGGCGCTATCCCTGGCATGGCGCGCTTGGCCGTTTCCGCGCCGAGGACAGGCAGCATGTCGAGGAGGCGCTGGCCCTGACCGATATGGAGGGTTTTGCCGACCGGCTGGTGGACGAATTGTCGGGCGGCGAGCGCCAGCGCGCCTGGCTCGCCATGCTGGTGGCGCAGAACGCCGGCGTCATGCTGCTCGACGAGCCGATTTCGGCACTCGACATCGCCCATCAGGTCGAGGTGCTCGGGCTGGTCAAGGAGCTCAGCCGCAAACGCGACCTATGTGTCGTCGTCGTGCTGCACGATCCCAACATGGCGGCGCGCTACTGCGACGAACTGATCGCGCTCAAGGACGGCAAGCTGCTGACGCGCGGCACGCCAGGCGAAATCATGCGTAGCGATGTGCTGAAAGGCATTTTCGGTGTGGAGATGGGCGTGTTCGCGCACCCCGTCACCGGCCAGCCTGTCGGCTATGTGCAGTGACAATATCTGATGCGGCGGCGGGAAATAGAAGGCGGCAGGCCGCTGTGAGAACAAGGAAGAAGCTGTTGTCGAGAACTGGTTTGTTGGCGGCGTTGGTCGCATCCGTCATCCTGTCGGCCGGCAGCGCGATGGCCCAGGAGCAACCCGCCGGTGCCGCGCCGGCGGTCGAAGCCCCCACCCCGGC
>NZ_RZPQ01000376.1:0-5641 GCF_003999135.1 Mesorhizobium sp. M7A.F.Ca.CA.004.06.1.1
GCGCCGACACCATCGCGCAGCGCACATGCTCCGACCGTGCCGGGGCCATGACTTTCATCCGGCGCGTCGGCTACCCCGTCGTGGTCAAGCCCGACAGCGGTTCCGGCGCATCGAACACCTTCAAGATCTCCAACGCCAAAGAGCTCGACCAGTTCTTCCGGGACAAGCCCGAGGACGTGACCTTCGTCATGGAGCAGTTCATCGAGGGGCTGGTGGTGACCTTCGACGGGCTGGTCAACCGCGACGGCGAGGTGGTGCTGGCGGCCAGCCACCGCTACGACCAGAGCGTCATGGAGGTGGTCAACAAGGACCGCCATATGAGCTACACCTGCTTTCCCAGGATCAGCCCGGCGGTCGAGGAGGCCGGCCGCAAGATCCTGAAAGCATTCGACGTGCGCGAACGCTTCTTCCACATCGAGCTGTTCGAGACCAAGGACGACCGGGTCATCGCGCTGGAGGTCAACATGCGCCCGCCCGGCGCCTGGATGACCGATGCGATCAACTACACGTTCGACATCGATGTCTACGCGGCATGGGCCGACATGGTGGTCAGGGATGCCGCCGGCGGCCCTTACGAGGGGAAGTATTTCACCGCCTATGCCAGCCGCAAGCGACGCCTCCACTATTTGCACAGCCATGAGGACGTGCTAGCCGCGCAGCGTGACAAGATCGTCCACCATCAGGCCATCGAAGAGGTTTTCAGCCGCGCCATGGGAAATTACGCCTACCAGATGCGCTCGAAGGACGAAGCAGCGTTGCGTGCAGCGGTCGCGTACATCCACGCTGAAAAGGCGTGAGGCGATGGACATTTCCTATCACAAGAATTTCTCGAGCCAGCTCGGCCGCGACATGGAATACAAGCGCTACGGCCATGCCGGCCGGCCGGTGGTGGTGTTCCCGACCTCGCAGGGCCGGTTCTACCAGTTCGAGGATTCCGGCGGGGTGGGCGCACTGGCCGAATTCATCGACACCGGCCGCATCCAGCTGTTCACGGTCGACGGCGTCGATTCTGAATCCTTCTTCGACAAGCATGCCGACGCCGCCCACCGCATCGCCCGCCACGAGGCCTATTTCCGCTATGTGCGCGAGGAGGCGCTGCCGGACTTCCTGTCCACAGCCGAGCAGGCCAATGGCGGGCGCAAGCTGAAGCCGCTGTTCTCGGGCTGTTCGATGGGCGGCTATCACTCGTCGAACTTCGTCTTCCGCTTTCCTGAACTCGCCAGCGGCGTCATTGCCCTGTCGGGCGTCTATTCGGCGCGCGACTTCTTCGGCAAAGCGCTCGAGGGCGACATTTTCTACAACTCGCCGCTCGACTATCTGCCCGGCATCGTCGATCCCAAACTGCTGGCCCGGCTGAAGGCGCTCAGGCTGATCTTCTGCTGCGGCCAGGGCGCCTGGGAAGAGCGGATGCTGGTCGAGACGCGCAAGTTGGAACAGATCCTGCGCGACAAATCCATTCCCGCCTGGGTCGATTATTGGGGCGGCGATGTCAGCCACGACTGGCCATGGTGGCACAAGCAACTGGTCTATTTCTTCGGCCGTTGGCTGGATGAGGACCTGATGCACAGGCTCGACTGACAGCGGGGCTCGTCCGCTGACAGCTACCCTTCCTGGCCTGCCGGCAGAGCGACGGTCTCGTGTTCCGACGCCGATCCGCGACGCAGGCCAAGGAAGACGACGATGGCGGTCATGACGGTGATTGCCGCCAGCACGATCAGCAGCCTGTCGAACGCCGCCTCGTAGGCCTGGACCAGAACAATGGCTCCAGCCTGGGGCAGATGTTGTGCTGCTTCGCCGAGATTGCCGGTCACCAGCAGTTGGGCTGCCGCTGCTGCCTGCGTCGAAGATGCCGTTCCCTGTGCGGCGAGATGCGCGGCGGTAAAGCCGGAAAGGGTCGCCATGACGATCGCCAGCGCCACGCCCTCGCAAGCGACGCGGGTGGTGTTGAAGATGCCGACCGCCATGCCGGCGCGCTCTCTCGGCACGACACTGACGGCGAGCCCGTCCATCAATCCCCAAGGCAAAGCGATGCCGACGCCGATCAGCATCAGCGGCGCCACCAGCGCACTATCGACCGGTGGTGTCAGGCTTAGCCAGACAAGCCCGGCGGCAGCGACGAGCAGGCCGACGCCGCAGATCGTGGCCGGCGCGATCCAGCGCGCCAGCTGTCCGGCGAGCATCGGCAGGATCAGCAGCGGGCCTGATAGGCAGATCATCAATTGCCCGGCCTTGATCTCGCTCATACCCTCGATGCCGATGAAGCGGATCGGCAACAGGACGAGCAGGACGACGAAGGCGTAAGCGGGTGCCGCAGCCAGAAACTGGACGCCGACGAAGCGGGGATAGGCAAACAGCGTGAGATCGAGCATCGGCCGTTGTGCTCGCCGCTCGACAACGACGAAGGCGACAAAACAGATGGCAGAAGCGGCCAGAAGGGAGACGACGAGGGGACCGGCCCAGCCGCTCTGCGGGGCCTGGAGCACGCCATAGGTCAGCGACGCCAGCGCGATCGTGAAGGTGCCGGCTCCCGCCCAATCTAGGCCCGTCGCATCCGGGTCGCGCGATTCCCTGATGGTGCGCAGGCCGAGCATGGCGGCGGCAATCGCGAGTGCTGCAACCAGAAGAAAGATCGACCGCCAGCCGAATGCAGAGATGAGCAGGCCCGACGCGATTGGGCCGAAGGCGAGGCCGATACCGAAACTGGTGCCGAGGAAGCTGAAGGCGCGCAGCCGCAACGGCCCTTCGAATTCCTGGGCAAGTGCCGAGGCGCCGCCAGCGAAGGCGGCCGCACTGCCGATACCCTGCGCGGCGCGGAAAATGTCGAACCAGATGATGTCCGGCGCCAGCATCGCGCCCAGCGACGCCAGGACATAGAGGGAGAGGCCGACGAGGAAGAGGCGCTTGCGCCCATGATTGTCGGCCAGAGCGCCCGACGCCATCAGGGTGGCGCCGAAGGTCAGCATGAAGGCGTTTGTCACCCAGTTGAGCTCGATCGGACTGCCGCCGAGATCGGCCGCGATACGCGACAGAGCGACGGCCGGACCGGTGAAGGTCAAGGGCATCGTCATCGCGGCAAGGCACACGGACAAGAGCACGAGCCATCTCTCGGCAGAGCCGGTTGTGGTCCTGGAAGTCATGGATTTCCCTATCTGAAACAGTACTCGCCGGTGGCCCGCGCCATTGCGGAGCCGGTCGTGATGACAAGATAGGTCGTCGGCATTTCAGGAAAAATGGTGTTATATCTCCTGGTATATCGGACTGAAACGCTCGAATGGAATGACGCAATGGATCGTCTCAACGGGCTCCTGGCCTTCGCCCGCACCGCCGAATTCGGCAGTTTCGTCGCCGCCGGGCGGGCGCTTGGCATCTCGGCTTCCGCTGTCGGCAAAAGTGTCGCCCGGCTCGAGCAGGAACTCGGCGTGCGGCTCCTGCAGCGCAGCACGCGGCGCATTGGCCTGACGGAAGAGGGCAAGCTGTTCAACGAGCGGGTGCGCCGCATCCTCGACGACATCGACGATGCCGAGGCGATGCTGTCGCAGACACGGGAAACACCGCGTGGGCGGCTGCGCATATCCACCCCGATCGTCACCTATCATCTGCTGCTGCCGGTGCTGTCGGAGTTCATGGCACGCTATCCCGAGATCGAGCTCGACATCGATTTCAACGACCGGATCGTCGACGTCATCGACGAGGGTATCGATGTCGCGATCCGCAGCGGCGAACTGCCGGATTCGCGCCTTGTGTCGAGACCCGTTGCGCCCTTTCGCATGCTGCTGTGCGCGGCGCCCTCCTACCTGGACCGCCATGGCGCCCCCAGCGTGCCGGCTGATCTCATCAGACATTTCGGCATAAACTTCCGCTTCCTGAACAGCGGCAGGCTGCTGGAGTGGCCGTTCACTACCGGAAGCGCCGAACCGCAGATCCGCTCGATGCTGACCTGCAACAACATGGAAGCCTTGAAGGGCGCCACGCTCGCCGGCCTCGGCATAGCTTGCATGCCGGATTTCCTGGTGCGCGAGGCGCTGCACGAAGACAGGCTGCGTACCGTCCTCGATGGTCATGTCGACGGCCGTGGCCAGTTCCGGATGCTGTGGCCCTCCAATCGCCATCTGTCGCCGAAGGTGCGCGTCTTCGTTGATTTCCTTCCCGAGCGACTTGCTGCGACAAGCGGCTCGTAGCCAACTCATCGAATAAATATGATTATTATTGTCATGTTTATGTGGAAACATCGGAGCGGCTGTGGCATGCCGCTGACGGTGAGGGTGCCGCGCGGCGCCTTGCCCGAACCGTTTCGAAGGACTTGAGCGATGGACCAACTTAGCGCGCAAACCCGGATCAGCGACGCGGCGATCAGATCGGTGATGGACCGGCTGCGCGCAGAGCACAGCGAATTCGAGATCGACACTGGCGTTGCCGACCAGTGGGAGCTCCGCCTCTACTACGGCTCGTTGAGCGCTACGCTCGATGATGAAAGCGTGCTGATCCGCGTCGCGGCGACAGACGAAACCTGCCTGTCCTACATGAAGATGACGGTCGCCGGCCATGTCGCCGAACATCTCGGCACGACCAAGGGCATCCATTGGCAAGGCGACGGCAGCGACGCCGGTACTCCGGTCTTCTTCCGCGAGATCACGGTGATGTCGTCGACGCGGATATCGGCGCATATGCAGCGCCTGCGCTTCGCCGGCAAGGATCTCGGCCGATTTAGCCATGGCGGCCTGCACATGCGGCTGCTGCTGCCGCCGCCTGGCCGCCGGCTGGTTTGGCCGACGATGGGCGCTGACGGCTTGATCGTCTGGCCTTCTGGCGACGATGCGCTTGCTGTGCGGGTCTACACGATCCGGGCGCTGGATGCCGCAAGCGGTTGGCTCGATGTCGATTTCGTGTTGCACCCCGGCCAGAACACGCCCGCCGCCACATTCGCGCAAAACGCACGGGCGGGAGACGTCATCGGCATGATCGGACCCGGCGGCGGCGACGCCCCGGTGGCGCAGACCTTGCTTCTGCTCGGCGACGACACCGCGCTGCCCGCCATCGGCAGGATTTTGGAGCATCTGCCGCCATCAACACGTGCCGAGGCGCTGATCGAGGTCGATAGCCCGGATGACCGAATAGCGCTGGCGCAAGGGGACAATATCGACATCACCTGGCTTTACCGGCGCGGCCTCGAGGCCGGCACCGCGGGCCTATTGTCGACCGCCTTGCGTGAGCGCAATCACATGGCGCTTGCCGACGGCCTGTACGTCTGGGCAAGTTGCGAATTCGGCGATTTCCGGGAGATACGCAAGATCGTGCGCAAGCAGTGGGGCCTGCCGCGCGACCGGCACCTGGTTACGGCCTACTGGCGTCGGGATGCGCATAGCGTGGGCGAGGGCGGCGAGGACTAGTCGCTGCTTATTGCCTGACGCTTCTGGCCACCAGCCGAGCGACGCTCGGGCCGACCAGCAGCACGATCAGGAAGCGTGCCGATTGCAGGGCCATGACGAAGGAGATGTCGACGTTCTGCGCGGCGGCGGCGATGATGGCGATGCTGTCCATGCCGCCGGGGCTGGTCGCCAGATAGGCGGTCAGCGGATCGATGCCCAGGAGATGGCTGATCAGGAAGGCAAGGCCGCCGCAAAAGGCGATCAGCGCCACGCTC
>NZ_RZPQ01000377.1:0-5637 GCF_003999135.1 Mesorhizobium sp. M7A.F.Ca.CA.004.06.1.1
TCAGAAGGCCGGTCTCGTCGTCGCCGAAATCGAGGGCGAAGCCGGCGGCGCGCAAGCGGTCGTAAAAAGCCGCGTCGCGCGCCTTGATCACCTCGTAAAGCGCCCGCTGGCCCTTGGGCACCAGCGCGAACGGCGTCGAGGCGACGATCATGTCGGCCTTCTCGGTGGTGATGCCGCGCGCCAGTGCGTCTTCCGAGAAGATCTCGAAGCCGACTTCCATCAGCGTGTCCGATTTGACCACCGTCGTCGGCGAACGCTGGATCATGGTGACCTCGGCGCCGCTTTCCCAGAGGTCGACGCAGACATCGTGGCCGGAGCTGGCCGCGCCGATGACCGCGACTCGTCTGCCGCGGAATTTGTCGCCGCTGGCATACTGGCTGGAGTGCAGCAACTCGCCCTTGAACCGGTCGGCGCCCGGCAGATCGATCCGCCGTGGCGGACCGTAGGCGCCGGTGGCGAAGACGATGTGCTTCGGCTTCAGCGTGATCTGGCGGCCGACGCGGTCGACGACCACGGTCCAGACTTTTTCGGCCTCATCATAGGACGCGCTCAGGCATTTCGTGGCGACCCAGTAATTGAGCTCCATGACGCGCGTGTACATTTCCAGCCAGTCGCCCATCTTGTCCTTGGGCGTGAACACCGGCCAGTTTTCGGGGAAGGGAATGTAGGGCAGATGGTCGTACCAGACCGGATCGTGCAACACGAGCGTGCGATAGCGGTTGCGCCAGGAATCGCCCGGCCGCGCATTCTTCTCGATGACGATGGTGGGCACGCCGAGCTGGCGCAGCCGCGCCCCCAGCATGATGCCGCCCTGGCCGCCGCCGATGACCAGGCAGTAGGGCTGTTCCTCGGTGCCGAGCTCGCGCGTCTCGCGCGCCCGCGCCTCCGACCAGGTCTCGCGCCTGGGATCGGCCTTGTGGCGCACGCCAAGCGGCCGCTTCGCCCCCTTGCGCTCCTCGAAGCCTTTCAGGTCCGTCATTGCCGTGAACAGCGTGCGGCAGCGGCCGTCGCGCAGCCGCATGATGCCCTCTCCCCTGGCCACCGCGGTTTCGAAGCTGAACCACGCCTCGATGGTGCCATCGTCCGAGATCGCCTCGCCGGTCAGTTGCCACGCGCTCGGCTTGGCCGTCGCCAGCGTCGCCGCCAGCATGTCGGCGATCGCCTCGCGGCCTTCCATGGTGGTGATGTTCCAGGTGAAGGTCAGGAGATCGCGCCAGTAGCAATCGTCGACGAACAGGTTGCTCGCAGCGGCCACGTCGCCGGCTGCGAGTGCCTGCGCCAGGGATTCGAGCCATGCGGCTGCCTGTTTCGTCGGTGCTATTTCGAGCATTTCTTTCCCTCTTTGTGCATGCGCCCAATCCAAGTTGGGATCATCAATTGTTGAACTCGGCGCCGCCCCTCATCCGCCTGCCGGCACCTTCTCCCCGTGAACGGGGAGAAGGGAGCTAGTCTCCGAGCGGCTCCATCTCCTTGCCGGTGCGGTGGATCTGGGCGTTGTATTTGATGCGGCGCACGGTCTCGCGGGCCGAACCGTCGAGCTTGTAGGCCGAGGCCACCGCCAGAAGGTCGATCGCCGCCAGGAAGGCGAAGCGCGAGGCCGTCGGCTTCAGCGTGTCGGGATATTCGGGCACCGCCACCGTCAACCTGACGTCGCAGGCGCGGGCGAGTTCGGTGTCGGGCGCGGTTACGGCGATGGCGTTGGCGCGGTAGTGCTTGGCGAGCTCGACGGCCTCGATCACCTCGCGGGTGCGTCCGGTCGCCGAAATGGCGATCACCAGATCGCCCGGCTTGAGCGTCGAGGCGGTCATGCGCATCAGATAGGGGTCGCACTGGGCGCTGACGGTGATGCCGTAGCGGAACAGCCGGTATTGGGTTTCCTGCGCCAGCGCCGAGGAGCTGCCGCCGAGGCCGAACACGGTGACCTGGCGCGCCTTGGCGATCAGATCGGCGGCTTTCTGCAGCTGCGCCGGGTCGAGCTGCCGCTCGGCCTCCTGCAGCGCCCGGCGCGCCTCGCCGAATACGGCGTTCCAGAACGGCATGCCATTGTCATTGCTGACGGAGGGCGACTTGGCCAGATAGAGCGCACCGACGACGAGGCTCTGCGCCAGCTTCAGCTTGAAGTCGCGCACGCCCTCGCAGCCGATGGCGCGGCAGAACCGGGTCACCGTCGGTTCGCTGACCCCGGCGCGCTGGGCAAGGGCGGCGTTGGAGGCGTCGACGGCATATTTGACGTCGTCGAGCACGACATCGGCGACACGCCGTTCGGCCGGGCGCAATTCGCTGTAGGAATCCTTGACCAGCGAGATGATGTCGGGAATGCGCCGGACAGGATCGCGCCCCTCGGTATCCTGGCCTGGAACAGGCTCGTCCTGGCTGCCAGCTTCGTTCATGGGGTCCTGGTCTTTCCCTGGGTTGCGAGGCTGCCGTCTTAGCATGTTTGCACGCCCTGGCTCCACGCGCCCGACCGCATCGCAACCGCAGCGTGTCGTAGGGTAAAGATCACCTTCCTCCGGTCCTCTCCGATCCGTGTCAGTTCCGAAGTATGTAGGAAAGCAACATGCATTTCAAGGCCGCAAAACCGATATTAAAACAAGCAGATAGGCATACTAATCGATTTTCCTGATACGGTGGCCATCGTCGGTGCTTGACAGGAAAGTAGGATAGTTACAGACTGATTTTCGCTGGGGATGAGCCAATGGATCATCGCGCAATCTTCCCGGGGGGCAGATGAATACGGGCGATGCAAAAAAGCCGAAGCTTGGCGTGCAGGCAGCGACCAAGATCTATCACACGGCCTCCGGCGACCTGCTGGCGCTGGACCGCTGCAGCCTAGATGTCAGCGCCAATGAAATCGTCTCGATCGTCGGCCCTTCCGGCTGCGGCAAGACCACGCTCTTGTGGTCGATGTCGGGCCTGCACAGCCTGACCAGCGGCGAGATCCGGCTCGATGGCAAGGCCATCACCGGTCCGCATCCCGATATCGGCATCGTCTTCCAGGAGGCGAACCTCCTGCCGTGGCGCAATCTCGACGCCAACATCCGCTTCCCTTTCGAGATCAAGGGCGAGAAGCCGGACCGGGCGTGGATCGCGCATCTGCTCAACCGGGTCGGGCTCGACGGCTTCGGCGGCAAGTTTCCGCGTGAGCTGTCGGGCGGCATGCAGCAGCGTGCGGCGATCGTGCGGGCGCTGGCGCTGAAGCCCTCGGTGCTTTTGATGGACGAGCCGTTCGGCGCGCTCGACAGCTTCACCCGCGAGGAGATGAACCGGCTGGTCGAGGAGATCTGGCTCGACACCAAGACAACGATCGTCTTCATCACCCACTCGATCGAGGAGGCGATCTTCCTCTCCGACCGGGTCGTGGTGCTGAGCGCCCGGCCGGGCCGCGTCGCCAAGGAATATCGCGTGCCGTTTGCGCGGCCACGCTCGCTGGAGATCATGGCGACGAAGGAGGTCTTCGACCTCACCAACCGTATCAAGATGGACATTGTCGGCGAACGCACGCGGCCAAAAGCGCCGGAGCGCGCGAGCGCCGAGATCGTGAGGATCAGGCCGTGAGCGGAGGCGACGCCATTCCGGAATTCTCCAAATCCAAGTCTGCCGACGGCCACGAGGTCAGCCTGACCAATCTGTCGGCCTTCGCCAGCGGCCCCGGCATCAAGTCGGGCAAGGAGGTGGCGGCCATTCTTGCCGTGGCGGTGATCATCATCGGCGGCATCGAACTGGCGCTGCGGCTGTTCCACGTGCCGCTCTACATCATGCCGCCGCCGAGCTCGATCGCCTATGCGCTGTTCGACGAGTTCCCGCTGATCGCGCCGCATCTCGGCTACACGCTCGTCGAGCTGGTGTCCGGCTTCACCATCGGCGCCATCATCGGCCTGGTGCTGGCCGCCGTCATCACCCAGTTTCCGTTCGCCGAGAAGATCGTCGCGCCCTACATCCTGCTTCTGGTCACCACGCCGATGCTGGCACTGGTGCCGCTTCTGATCCTGCGCTTCGGCTTCGGCTACACGCCGCGCATCATCGCGGTGGCGCTGGCCGCCGGGCCGATGGTGATGATCAATGCCGCCACCGGCTTTCGCCGCGTCGACAGCGCCAAGATCGCGCTGGCACGCTCCTATGGCGCCAGCACCCTGCAGATCTTCTGGAAAATCCGAGCGCCGATGGCGCTGCCGATGATCCTGGTCGGGCTGATGATCGGCGCCATCTTCGGTCTGCTGACCGCGGTCGGCGCCGAAATGGTCGGCGGCGGCTTCGGCCTCGGCAACCGGCTGACCACCTATTCGTCGATGATCCAGATGCCGCAGTTCTTCGCCGTGGTGCTGATCCTGTCGACGCTCGGCATCCTGATCTACGTGCTGTTCTTCCTGATCGGCAAGAAATGGGCGAGCTGGGAGGCTTGAACACAGGGATATGACGGCGCGCCCGGGAGGCGGCGGCAAGAGACTGACATCAAACAAAAAAGGGGAATGCTATGACCAAAGAAAACTCCATCAGCCCGGCGGGCATCAGCCGCCGCTACTTCCTGCAGGTGACCGGCGCCGGGCTGGTGACCGCGACGGCGCTTGGCGCCACCGGCCTCAAGGCCAGGGCCGAACCCTACGGAAAATTCACCTGGATCTCGCCGCGCGGCACGCTCGAAGTGCTCGACGACTATCCCTACTGGGCAGCCAAGAAGGCCGGCTATTTCGATGGGCTGGACACCGACATGCAGCCGGGGCCGTCGGACGGCACCGCGACGGTGAAGTTCGTCGATGTCGGCCAGGCCGATATGGGCTTCCCGTCGCCCGGCGTGTTCTCTTTCGCCATCCAGAACGGCATGAAGCTGAAGTCGGTGTTCCATATGGGCGCCCGCGACACGTTCAGCATCGCCTTCCGCAAGGGCGAGGGATCGAACGATCTGAAGAAGCTGGAAGGCAAGACCATCCTGCTCGGCTCCGCCGCCTGGCAGTCGATCACCGACCCGCTGCTGGCGGCGCAGGGCGTCGACATCAAGAAGGTCAAATATGTCGAAGCCGGCTGGCCGACATGGGGCACGGCTCTTGCCGGCGGCCAGGGCGACGCTGCCCTGTCGTGGGAAGGCCTACGCGCCGAATGGATCGCCAAGGGGCTCGACTTCGAATACTGGCTCGGCGTGCAGAACTCAAAGCTGCCGGCCAATACTTTCGTCGTGCGCGCCGCCGATCTGGAGGACGCCGACAAGAAGGCGTTGCTGGAAAAGTACCTGCGCGGCTGGGCGATGGGCCTCGAATTCGGCTACCAGAATCCCCGCGCGGCGGTCGAAGCGGTGTTCGAGCAGTTCCCGACGCTGGCCAAGAATCTCGGGCCGGAGCTTGGCACCACCTCGATCCTGCAGCAGATCAACGTCTTCCGCGGCGACATGGACAAACGCGGCGGCTGGGGCTCGCACGACATGGCGAGCTGGCAGGGCTTCTTCGACGAAATCCACAAGATCGGCCAGATCACCGCTCCGGTGAAGGCCGAGGATGTCTGCACCAACGATTTGATCGGCCCGGCCAATGATTTCGACAAGGCCAAGGTCAAGGCCGATGCCGACGGCGTCAAGCTGTCGGAAGGTTTTGCCGCGCTCGATGTCGAGAAGATCAAGGCGCATCAGTTCGATTCGGCGGTGAAGTAGGG
>NZ_RZPQ01000378.1:0-5630 GCF_003999135.1 Mesorhizobium sp. M7A.F.Ca.CA.004.06.1.1
CAGCGGCACCGTGCAGGGCGGCACGGGGGGCGCCAGCGGCTATGGCGATCCACGCTACCGCGCCGGATCTGGCGGGATCGGCATTGCCGGGGCAGGCCTCACCGTGACCAACAGCGGCACCATCGCCGGTGGATTCTCGATCGACGGCAACGGTCCCCAGGCTCATGCGATCCAGTTCACCGGTGGCGTCAATACGCTGGAACTGCACGCCGGCTCGGTGGTCAGCGGCACTGTGGAGGCCTTCAGCGCGGCCGACACATTCGGCCTCGGCGGTTCGGTCGGCGGTTCCTTCGATCTTTCACAATTGGGCGCGGCGGGCTCTTCCGCCCAGTATCAGGGCTTCGGCATCCTGGAAAAGTCCGGCACCGGCACCTGGACTATTTCCGGCACACCGGGCACGGTCATGGCCTGGTCCGTTACGCAAGGCATCCTCGATCTCGGCGCCACGACGCAGACCGCCACCGGCTTCACGCTGACGGGCGGGGAATTGCGCAACGGCACTCTGAGCACCGCCGGCAGCTTCGCCTTGAGCAACGGCACCGTGTCGGCGCTCCTCGGCGGGACCGGCTCCCTGGTCAAATCCGGCACCGGCACGGTCGTCCTCACCGGCACCAACACCTATTCGGGCGGCACCTTCGTCAACGGCGGCACATTGAGGATCGGCGGCGACTGGGCGCTGGGCGATGTCTCGGGCGCCCTGACCTTGAACGGCGGCGCGCTGCAGGTGACGGGCAATCCCGTCAGCTTCACGCTGGAACGCCAGATAATCCTCGGCGCCAACGGCGGCACCTTCGATGTCGGCGCCGGCAAGAACCTCATCCTCGACGGCGTGGTTTCGGGTGACGGACAACTCGCCAAGACCAGTTCCGGCACGCTGACGCTGACCGGCGCCAACAGCTATTCGGGCGGCACGGCGGTACGCGGCGGCAGCCTTGTCGCGGCGGCGACAGGTGCGCTCGGCGACGGGCCGGTCACCATAAACTCCAACGGAAGCGGGGGATGGGCCAGGCTCTATTTCTCGGGCAACGACGCCGCCTATCCAGTCAGCGCCCAGGACCTCTCGATCACCGTCGGCCGGGGCGACCTCAACTTCCAGGGCAATGCGACCGCCGGCGCGGCCACCATCGTCCTGGCGCAGGACGGCTATGGCGGGCTCAATTTCGGCACCGGAACCGATGCCGGCACGGCCAGCATCACCAACCAGGGCGGCGGCTTCGTCGCCTTCACGGGGGCAAGCGCCGCCAACGCGACCATCGTCAATGACGGCCTGGGCGTACCGTATTATTTCAGCAGGACGACCTTCGACGACGATTATTCGAGCAATGAATTTTCCTCCGCCGGAGAAGCCACGATAACCAACCGGAATGGCGGCTCGACCACTTTTTACGGACATTCGGACGGAGGAACGGCAACGCTGGTCAACGAGGCCGGCGGCACGCTCGATTTCCAGCAGGCCTCGCAGGCGGCGAACGCAACCATCCTCAACGGCGCCGGCGGCAGCGTGCTGGTGCGCTTCCGGGATCAGGACTCCGTGCTCGATGTCGGCTCGCTGTCGGGCGACGGGGCCATACAAATCGACGATTCACAGCTGGCGCCACAGCTTTCGCTCGGCTCGCTCGGCCATGACGACGTCATCGGCGGCACCATTTCCGGAAACGGCTCCCTGACCAAGACCGGCACGGGCAAGCTGACGCTCAACGGACAGAACAGCTATGCGGGCCTGACCACCGTCGACATGGGAACGCTGGTGGTGGGCGACGCCAGCCATGGCGACGCCAGCCTCGCCGGCGATGTCACGGTCGATTCCGGCGCGCGCCTTGGCGGCATCGGAACCATAGGCGGCAATGTCACCATCCTCGGCACGCATGGCGTCGGCAATTCCATCGGCGTGCAGACGGTCGGCGGCAACTATGTCAATCATGGCGTCCTGGAGGTCGAGGCGACCCCGTCCGGGGCCGACAAATTGATCGTCGGCGGCACGGTCGACATATCAGGCGCGACGCTCAACCTGGTCCTGACACCGGCGACGGCCGAGAGCTGGAACCTGCTCAACGGGCCGTACACGATCATCCAGAACAATGGCGCGGCCGATGTCGCCGGCACCTTCGCCTCCGTCGGCAACCTCAACGACCTTCTCTTCCTCGACCATCTCATCAACTACCAGGGCGGCGACGGCAACGACATCAGCCTCACCCTGGCGCGCAACGACGTTGCGGTCGCCAACGTCGCCATCACCCGCAACCAGATCGCGACCGCCGGAGCCCTCGATCGGCTCGGCCAAGGCAATGCGCTTGCATGGGCCATGCTGCTGATGACCGACGAGGATGCCGCGCGCCTGGCGCTCGATGCCGCGTCGGGCGAGGTTCATGCCTCGGCCAAGGGGATGCTGATCGAGGACAGCCGCTTCGTCGCCGATGCCGCTACCGCCCGAGTCCGGGCGGCCATGGGCGACGTCACCGCTCCCGCCATGCCAGTGATGGCTTATGGCGAGGGCGGCCCGGAGCTGGTCGAGGCTAACACCAGCCGTTTCGTCGTGTGGGGGCAAGCTTTCGGCTCCTGGGGCACGGCGAGCGGCGACGGCAATGCCGCCGGCCTCGACCGCTCCACCGGCGGCTTCCTCGCCGGCGGCGACACCGCCATCGGCGACGCCTGGCGGGTTGGCCTGCTGACCGGCTACAGCCACACCAGTTTCGACGTCGACGATCGTGCCTCTTCCGGCTCCAGCGACACCTATCACATCGGCCTTTATGGCGGTGGACAGTGGGACGGCCTGGGCCTGCGCGGCGGCGTCGCCTACAGCTGGAACCGGATCGACACCAGCCGCAACGTCGTCGTTCCAGGCTTCGCCGATGCGCTGACGGCTAAATACGATGCCGGAACCGCGCAGGTCTTCGGCGAGGCCGGCTATCGCGTCGAGACGCGCATGGCTGCCTTCGAGCCCTTCGCCAGTCTCGCCTATGTCAACCTTCACACCGACGGCTTCACGGAACAGGGTGGCGCCGCGGCGCTCACCTCCGCCGCCTCGACCACCGAGACCACCTTCACCACGCTCGGCTTGCGTGCCTCGGCCGGCTTCGACCTCGGCGGGGTGCAGGCAACCGCGCAGGGTACGCTCGGCTGGCGTCATGCCTTCGGCGACACCACGCCGACCGCGGACATGGCCTTCGCCGGCGGCGACCTGTTCACCATTGCCGGCGTGCCGATCGCTAGGGATACAGCCATCGTCGGGGCCGGGCTCGATTTCCGGATCGCCGACAGAACCACGCTGGGGATCAGCTACTCCGGCCAGTTCGGGAAGAAGGCGGCCGATCAGGGCGTCCGCGCCACGATGCAAGTGCGGTTCTGATTTTTCGGCTTTCGTCAGCCTTCGGCGGGAACCGCTTTCGGCTTGCCTTCGCCATCCAGCGCCACCATGACGAAATCGGCATGGGTGACCTTTTCCATCAGGTCGGAGAGGTAGCGCTGCGCCCAGGCTTCGACCTTGAGCGTCATCGAGGTGCGGCCGACGCGCTCGACATGGGTGTAGATGCACAGCGTGTCGCCGATCTTCATCGGCTTGGCGAACGACATCTCTTTCACCGCCGCCGTCACCACGCGGCCCTTGGCGCGCTCGGCCGCACGGATACCGCAGGCCAGGTCCATCTGCGCCATCACCCAGCCGCCGAAAATGTCGCCGGCCGCATTGGCGTCCGAAGGCATGGCCAGGGTGCGCAGCGTCAGATCGCCAAGCGGCCGTCCTTCAGCGTAGTGCACCATGCGAGAAATCCTTGTGAGGTGATGATCATCGATCCGTATCGCCGCTGCAGGACCAGGTCAACGCGCCGCAGCTGCTGTTTCCTGGCCTCCATGGCATAGGCTAACCCTGGCATTCGCGCGGTTGTGCCTGATTTCCAGCGGCTTCGGGTTTTGGAGGGGGCTTCCCCCACTCCGTCGCTGCTTCGCAGCGCCACCCCAAGCTCGCGCCCTTCCTCTACCCCGTCGATCGGGGGAGAGGTGGCGAGCGAAGCTCGACGGAGTGGGGGTCGACTGCGCGGCTTAAGACCAGGCGTTAGCTGAGAGGGGCACCTCTCAAAAATAACCTGCAAGGTTAGCTCTGATGCGATCCAGCACGCTGTCCCCGGAAAGGTCCGGCGAGAATTCCTTACCCGTGATCGCCTCATAGGCCTGCGCGTAGACCCCGGAAGCCTGTTCGACGATCTCGTCGGGTATTTTGGGGATCGGGTCGCTGTAGGGATCGCAGCGCGCCGAGACCCATGAGCGGATGAAATCCTTGTCAAAACTCTCCGGCCGGCTGCCGCTGGCGAGCGCCTGTTCGTAACTCGATGCGATCCAGTACCGGCTGCTGTCAGGCGTGTGGATTTCGTCGGCAAGAATGATGGTCCCGTCCTTGTCGGTGCCGAATTCGTATTTCGTGTCGGCCAGGATCAGGCCGCGCTCAGTGGCGCGCTGCTGGCCGCGGGCGAACAGCCGCAAGGCGTAGTCCGATACGGTATCCCACTGCGCCTGCGTGAGAAGACCCTGCTCGAGAATCTCGGCTTTGGACAGCGGTTCGTCATGGCCGCCATGCGCGGCCTTGCTGGTCGGCGTGATGATCGGCTCCGCCAGTCTTTCATTGTCGCGCAGGCCATCCGGCAGGCGGATGCCGTACATGTCGCGGTCACCGCGCTTGTAGCGCGTCAGGATCGAGGTGCTGGTGGTTCCCGCCAGATAGCCGCGCACGACGATCTCGACCGGCAGGATGTCGAGCCTTGTGCCGACGACGACGTTCGGGTCGGGGTATTCGAGAACATGGTTCGGGCAGATGTCGGCGGTTTCCTCGAACCAGTACCGCGCCGTCTGGGTCAGGATCTCGCCCTTGCAGGGGATCGACGTCAGGATGGTGTCGAAGGCACTGAGGCGGTCGGTGGCGATGATGATGCGCCGGCCGTCCGCAAGGTCATAGTTCTCGCGGACCTTGCCGCTGTAGTGGCCCGGCAGTTCGGGGATGAACGCGTCAGGAAGGGTCCGCATATGATTTCCTGCCTTCCGCAGAGTGGCCGATCCCATCGCATAAGCTGTCGCCCCGGTGCATATCAAGCGCGATTGTCGGGTATCCCCGCAAACTCGACCAGTTCGGCGGTCGCTTTTTTCACAACTGATGCCGGAAGGCGCGGCGACTTGGGAGCGCCGCCGCGTCTAGGCTGCAGCCAATTTTCCGGAGCCGCCCGCATCATCATGCAGACCTATGATTTCATCATCGTCGGCTCCGGCTCGGCCGGCTCGGTCCTGGCCGAAAAACTCTCGGCCTCGGGACGCTTCTCGGTGCTGGTGCTGGAGGCCGGCGGCACCGACCGCCGCTTCTACGTCCAGATGCCGCTCGGCTACGGCAAGACCTTCTTCGATCCCGACGTCAACTGGAACTACAAGGCCGAGCCGGACCCGGGCCTCGCCGGCAATTCCGATCACTGGCCGCGCGGCAAGCTGCTCGGCGGTTCGAGCTCGATCAACGCCATGGTCTGGATCAGGGGCGCGCGCGAGGATTTCGATGCCTGGGCAGCCGCCGGCAATCCCGGCTGGGGCTATGACGATCTGCTGCCCACCTTCAAGGCGCTCGAGAACAACCAGGCCGGTGCCGACACATGGCGCGGCAC
>NZ_RZPQ01000379.1:0-5628 GCF_003999135.1 Mesorhizobium sp. M7A.F.Ca.CA.004.06.1.1
GTCCTTATCATGATCGGCGGCTATTTCAGCTTCCAGGGCATTGACGGCAAGGCCCGCTGGCATCGCACGGCGGTCGAGGAGGCGCTGCCGGTGACCTGCCTTCCCAATGATGACCGGCTCGAAATACCGGAAGGCTTTCGTCCTGAGATCACTGGTTCCAGGGATCATCCGATTTTTGCCGGCATCGAGGGCGAATGGCCGCTGCTGCTCGGTGCCAACGAGGTCATCGCCCGTGATCGCGACGATGTCGAGGTCCTGGCGCGGCTGCCGCAGGACCAGGGCGGCCATCCCCTGCTGGTTACCGGGCGCCATGGCGAAGGGCGTACGCTGGTCTGGACGTCGGACATCGGTCCTCACTGGCTGCCGAACAGTTTTGTCGAATGGCCTGGCTACGCGCGGCTTTGGACCAACGTGCTGCGCTGGGTCAGCAACGCCGCCTAGCCGATCCGCAATCGTCGGGGAACCCGTCATGACAGAGCCCTTTCTTGTCGCCAGAAACATCGCCAAGCGCTTCGGCGCTCTGACCGCGCTGGCAAATGTCGATCTGGAGATCCGCTCCGGCGAGGTGCTGGCGCTTCTCGGCGACAATGGCGCCGGCAAATCGACCTTCATCAAGATCCTGGCAGGCGCTCATCCGCCCAGTGGTGGGGAGCTTGTGATCGAGGGCAATCCGGTCGCCTTTCACTCGCCCAAGGATGCCGCGGCATCGGGGATCGCGACGATCTTTCAGGAACTGGCGCTTTCGGAGAACCTGTCGATCGCAGAAAACGTCTTTCTCGGCCGTGAATTGAAACGCTCCATTTTTGGCATTCCGTTCCTGAAGCGCAAAGAAATGCGCCAGCGCGTCGACGGCCTGCTGAAGGAGCTCGACGCCCATATTTCCGATCCAGAAGCGCCTGTTGGCAGTCTGTCGGGCGGCCAACGCCAGGCCGTCGCAATCTGCCGGGCGCTCAATCTGAATGCCAGGCTGGTCATCATGGATGAGCCGACCGCGGCCCTTGCCGTTGCCGAAACGCGCAAGGTCCTGGCGCTGACACGGCGGCTTGCCGCGCGCGGCTGTGCCGTTGTGCTCATCAGCCACAACATTTCCGAAGTCTTCGAGGTTGCCGACCGCATCGTGGTGTTCCGGCGCGGCCGCAAGGTGGCCGAACGGCTGGCGGCCGATACCGATCACGAGGAAGTCGTTTCGCTCATAACAGGCGCTCATCCCGACGTGCGGGCGCTTGAAAAAACAAACTGAAACGCACGTCATTTCCAGAGAGGTTCAAACACATGCTTTCACAGTTCAAGAAAGTGCTCGCCGCTTCCGCACTGTCACTCGCCATTGCAACCGCGGCGCATGCCGCGGACAAACACAAGGTCGCCTTCGTTCCGCAATTGATCGGCATCCCTTACTTCAACGCCATGGAAGCCGGCGGCAATCGCGCCGCCAAGGACCTGGGCCTCGATTTCATCTATTCCGGTCCCGTCGACACCAATCCGGTCGACCAGTTGCAGATCGTCCAGAACCTGATCGATCAGGGCGTCGAGGCGATCTCGGTCAGCGTCCTCGATGCCTCCAGCATCGCACCCGTGGTCGAGAGCGCCAAGGCGAAAGGCATCAAGCTGTTCACCAGCGACAGCGACGCGCCCGACAGCGGCCGCGCCGTCTATGTGGCGCAGGCGACCGACGAAGGCCTCGGCACAACCATTGTCGACGAACTCGTCAAGCGCGTCGGCGAGGACGCAACCATCGGCATCGTCTCCGGCGAGGCAACGGCGTCCAATCTCAACGCCTGGATCGGCTTCATGCAGAAGCAAGCCACCGCCAAATATCCGAAGCTGAAGCTGCTCGCGCCGCAATTCGCCGGCGGCACCGCCGAACGCGCCGCGCAAATATCAGGCGATCTGATGGCGGCCAACCCGGACATCAAGGCGATCATCGCCGTCGCCTCCTCGACATGCCCGGGCGTAGCCCAGGCCATCGAAACCGCAGGCAAGATCGGCTCGGTCATCGGTGCCGGCTACTGCAGCCCGAACACGGCACGGTCTTACCTGAAGAGCGGAGCCTTCGGCTTCACCGTTCTCTGGGATCCCGAGCAACTCGGCTATCTCACGGTCTGGGCCGGCAAACAGCTGATCGACGGTAAGAGCTTCGAAGCGGAAAACAAGGTCGTCGGCCTGGAAAAGCCCGTCACCTATGATGCCGCCAAGGGCATTTTGCTTCTCGGGCCGCCGGCCGTCTTCACCAAGGACAATGTCGACAAGTTCAACTTCTGAGCTCTGAGATGAACGTGGTGCGGCAGTTTGGAAACGGTGTCTTCTCCATGAACGGGCGGGAGTGGTCTCTGTTTGTCGCCTGTTTGCTGGCGATCGTCATCTTTTCTGTCGCATCGCCGCACTACGCGACATCAGGCAATGCAGCCACGGTCTTGCGCAACAGTGTCGAACTGCTGCTGATCGGCCTTGGCATGACCCTGCTGCTCGCCATGGGCGGCATCGATGTCTCGATCGGCATCGTCATGGGTCTGGCGGCCATCGCCATCGGGCGTGTGCTCGGCGCCGGCGGCAATCCGCTGCTGGCGCTCATTGCAGGCCCTTTGGTCGGTGCGCTGCTGGGATGCGTGACCGCCGCCGTCGTTGTCCTCGGCCGCGTTCCGGCAATTGTCGGTACACTCGGCCTGCTTGGTGTCTACCGCACCGCCGTCTTCGTACTTCTCGGAGGGCAATGGCTTTCGGGCCTGCCCTCGAGCCTTACAGATCTTCTTGCAACCAGCGTGCTCGGCGTCCCCGTCCCTGCCCTGGTGATTGCCGTTGCCTATCTGGCCGTCTGGCTGGCGCTGCGGCGAACCCCTTATGGGCTGCATCTGCTGGCGATCGGCAATTCGGAGGAAAAAGCGCGGCTTTCTGGCATCCCGGTGATCAAGATCCGCTTCATGACCTTCGTCATCAGCGGTGTGCTGACTGGCATTGCCGCCACGTTCTATGTCGCCACCTATCGCAATGTGGAGATGACGATCGGCAGCACGCTGGCGCTCGACGCCATTGCCGCGGTCATTCTTGGCGGGACCAGCATATTGGGCGGCAGATGCAGCCTGATCGGCACCGTGCTCGGCGTGCTGCTTCTGAGAATCCTGCAGAACGGCCTGCTGCTGATCGGTGTCCCTTCCCTTTGGCAGCCTGTCGTCACCGGCGTTCTCATCATCGGCGTGCTTGGCTTCGAAGCTGTTTGCAACCGATTGCCGCTCGGCAGATTTCAACGAGCCCGCGCATGAAAACGCTCCGCAACCTGCAAGGCCCGGCCCTTACCCTGGCTTTGCTCTGTATGCTTTGGCTGATCGTGATTGTCGGCCTGCTGGCGCTCAGGCCTTCTGTTTTCAATCTCGGCACCGTCACCACCATTCTTCAGTTCTCGACGATCCTTGCCCTGGTCGGCCTTGGACAAGGGCTGGTCATCATGGCCGGTGGCGCCGGCATCGACCTCTCGGTCGGCGGTGCGGTCTCGCTGTCCGCCATCGTCGCGATGCTTTGCCTCAAGCTGGGATTGCCGCCGGTCCTGCTGCCCGCCGTCTGCATCCTGGCCGGCGCGATGCTCGGTGCCTTGAACGGATGGCTGGTGAACGGGCTCGCGCTTCTCCCCTTCATCGCGACGCTCGGCACCTTCTTCGTCTATTCCGGCGCTGCACTTGCCATTACCGGCGGCGCGGCCCAAGCAGGCGTGCCCTCCTGGCTGCTTGTGTGGGGGCGCGGCGTCGTCATGGGCATTCCCCTGCCCTTTCTCACCCTTGCCATCCCCTGCTTTGCGCTAGCCGGTTTGGTGCTGCTCTCGACAGCGTGGGGGCGCTGGATCTACGCCATGGGTTTCAACGAACGCTCGGCCAGGCTGGTCGGTATTCCGGTCGATCGCGTTCGCTTGATCCTCTACGCCTTGAGTGGCGCGCTCGCCGGCGCCGCTGGGCTCGTCTCGATCTCCTGGCTCGGCAGCGGCAGGCCCAATATCGGCCAGAACCTCGAACTCGAATCGCTGACTGCCGCCATGCTTGGAGGCATCGCCATCACCGGAGGGCGCGGTGGCGTTGGCGGCGTGTTCGCGGCCGTCCTGCTGCTGGTCACGCTGAAGACCGGCCTTCTGCAATTGAACATCAACACGGTTTGGCAGGTGGGGATTGTCGGCGCCCTTCTGGTTTTCGTCCTTCTCGCCGACCGACTTTCCCAACGTTGGAGATCATGATGCCGTCCATGGAAGAGATCATTGCCGCGCGCGTCGAGGCAAGCGCTGACCGTATCGTCCAAACGCTGAGCGATCTCGTCGCCTTCCCCTCGATCGTGAAATCCGATCCAAAGGAGGCCGGCCCCGGCGAGCGTGATTGCCAGCTCTATCTGCAAAAGCGGATCGAGGCGCTCGGCTTCTCGACCGATCTATGGGACCCGGATGGCCCTGCACTCTACGAAAAATACAAGGGGCGCGCCGGCGCCAACAAAGGCAGGACGTTCGAAGGCCGGCCCAATCTCGGCGGCGTCTTGAAGGGCACGGGCGGCGGTCGCTCCATCATGCTGACCGGCCATATCGATGTCGTCCCGCCCGGCGCCGCAGGGCACTGGACGACCGACCCGTTCCAGCCCGTCCTCAAGGACGGATTTCTACACGGCCGCGGTACGGTCGACATGAAAGGCGGCGTCGCCTGCATGCTGATGGCCGTCGAGATCCTGAAGGGACTCGACATTCCCCTGTCCGGAGACGTCGTCTTCACCACCGTCGTCGACGAGGAAATCGGCGGCATGGGGTCGCTGGCCATGGTCGATCGCGGCTTTCACGCCGACGCCGGCATCATGACCGAACCGACGGCGAACAAGATCGCACCGCTCTGTCACGGCATTCTGTGGGGGAAGATCATCATTGACGGCATAGGCGGGCATGCGGAGCTGACGCCCAATGCCTGGTATTCGAGCGGCCCGGTCGATGCCGTCCAGCTTTGCCGGCAAATCCTCGACGGCATCGACATCCTCAACCGGCGCTGGATGTTCGATCCCAGAAAGAACCATCCGTTGATGGACCTGCCCAACCAGATCATCGTCACCCAGATGAGCGCCGGCGAACATCCGTCCTCCATGGCAGGGCGCGGCGAGATCATCATCGACGCTCAATATCTGCCGAGCGAGCACGACGAGTTCAAACTGGGTGGCAACGTCAAACGCGAAATCGAAGAGCACATAGCCAATGTCTGCCAGGCAGACCCCTACCTGCGAAAGCACCCCGCCCGCGTCGAGTGGATCCTCGACGCCGATTGCGCCGAAATCCCCTCGGACAATCCCTTTGTCGGCGTCTTCCAGGAGGCCGTCAAAGAAGCCAATCTCTCGCCGGTCCTGAGTGGTTTTGGCGCGCACAGCGACATCGGCCTGCCGACCGGCCTCGGCAACACGCCGACCGTCAATTTCGGTCCCGGCGACCCCGCGCAGGCGCATCAGCCGAACGAACGCGTTTCGGTGCGCGATCTCGTCGATTGCACCAAGGCAATTGCAATTGCCGTCGAAAAATGGTGCCGCTAGCGGGCACCGCCAACATGAATGGATCGGTTAGCAATGCCACGACAGGCGGCGGCATCGTGGCCGAACTTGCGCTACTGCCTGGTGATGTCGTCGCGTTCTGAC
>NZ_RZPQ01000037.1:0-17967 GCF_003999135.1 Mesorhizobium sp. M7A.F.Ca.CA.004.06.1.1
ACGATGTAGGGTCCACCGCCGACCGAATCGCGCGACGACATCAGCACGAAACGGCCGACGCGGAACGGCAGCGTCGAGAAATTGCCGCGCGCCGACAGATATTGGGCGACGTCCAGCGGGGTCGAATTGCGTAAGCGTGCCAGCGTGACATGCGGCATGAACTTGCGGGGATCGGCCGGGATGCCGAGCCGCTGGCAGATGCGGTCGATCTCGCCCTGAAGGGCGGCCAGACCGGGCGAGGCGGAAGCGCCTGCCCACACCGCATGTGGCTTCTTCTGGCCGAAAGCGCCGACGCCGGACAGCGCCAGCGAGAAGGAAGGGCGGTGGACGCGGTCGAGCGCGTTGGCGATCTCGTCGGCGACATGGCCGGGAACATCGCCGATGAAGCGCAGCGTCAGATGGTAGTTTTCGACATCGATCCAGCGGGCTCCCGGCAAGCCGCCCCGCAGCAGGGACAGCGAAAGGGCAGCGTCACGCGGAATTTCGAGGGCGGTGAAAAGACGCGGCATGAAGAGCCTCCCTTCCTCGAATCGAACTGTCATCCCCAGCGAATCATCGATAGTCAAACGGAGCAAGAGGTTTGTTGGCCACAGTCCCTGTTAAAAGCCCCCTGCGCGGAAACAGTTCCAATCCGCTAGGAATCGCCCGGCACTGCAGCGATCACCTTCTCGACCGTCGGCAGGATGCGTTCGACTATCTGGTCGACGCCTTCAACGCTCGGATGCAGGCCGTCCTCGAGTTGCATGCCGGGCTGGCCGGCGACGCCGTCGAGAAAGAACGGGTAGAGTACGACGTCGTATTTCTTCGCCAGGTCCGGAAAAATGGCGTCGAACGCATTCTGGTAGTCGGGGCCAAGATTGGGTGCGGCACGCATGCCGGCCAGAAGCACGGCAATCTTGCGCTGCTTCAGCTTGCTCAGCATCTCGTCGAGGTTCTTCCTGGTGATGTCGGGCGAAACGCCGCGCAGCATGTCGTTGGCGCCGAGTTCGAGGATGACCAGTTGCGTGCCGTCGGGCACCGACCAGTCGAGCCGCGCCAGGCCACCGCTCGTCGTGTCGCCGGAAACGCCGGCATTGGCGACGCTCACATCATGGCCTTTGGCGCGAAGGGCAGCCTGCAGCCTGTCGGTAAAGCCCTGGTCAGGCCCAAGGCCATAGCCCGCCGTCAGGCTGTCGCCGAAGCCGACGATTTTGAACGGCTCGGCACGCGCTGACGGCATGGCGCCGCAAATGGCGAGGAAAACCATGAGGCCTGCGGCAATACTGCGTTTGAAAGACATGCGGCAGGCCCCATATGAGCTAGGAATTCTTCAGTCGACGGCTTCCGGCAAGCAGAGCCTTCCCAGATTATAGGACGATTTCATTTTGACAGAAGCCGTCATCGCGCTGAAAGATGTATCCCTGACCCTTGGCGAGGGCGCTTCATCGGTCCATGTGCTGAAGGGTGTCAGCCTTGATGTGGCGACCCGGGAGGCGACCGGCATCGTCGGGCCTTCGGGCTCCGGCAAGTCGACATTGCTGATGGTCCTGGCAGGCCTGGAAAGGGTCGATTCGGGTACGGTCCGAATCGCTGGTGAGTTGCTCAACGGCAAAAGCGAGGACCAGATTGCTTCGTTTCGAGGCCGAAACATTGGCATCGTGTTCCAGTCCTTCCATCTCATTCCCAACATGACGGCGCTCGAAAATGTCGCGGTGCCGCTGGAGCTGGCCGGCCATGCCGATCCGTTTTCGGTGGCGGCGCGCGAGCTGGAGGCGGTTGGCCTCAGCGACCGCGTCACCCACTATCCCGGCGAATTGTCGGGCGGCGAGCAGCAGCGCGTGGCGATCGCCCGCGCATTGGCGCCGTCGCCGCGCATCCTGATCGCCGACGAGCCGACCGGCAATCTCGACCAGGCGACCGGGCGGCAGGTCGCCGACCTCCTGTTTGCCAAGGCGGCCGAGCGCGGCATGACGCTGGTGCTGGTGACCCATGATCCGGCGCTCGCGGCACGCTGTTCGCGCCAGGTATCGATGCGCTCGGGCCGGATCGAGGCGCCGGCGCCTGTCAAGGTGACGGCCTGATGCCGCTGTCCCGGACGTTGAGGCTCGCGGTCCGCTTCTCGTTGCGCGAGATGCGCGGCGGCCTGTCCGGCTTCCTGATCTTTCTCGCCTGCATCGCGCTCGGCGTCGCGGCCATCGGCGGCGTCAACTCGGTGGCGCGTTCGATCACCGCCGGTGTCGCAAATCAGGGCCAGACGCTGCTGGGCGGCGACCTTCGCTTCGAGATCAATCAGCGTGACGCCAGCCAGGCGGAGCGCAGCTTCCTTGACGGGCTCGGCACAGTTTCCCGGACCGCCAGCATGCGTTCGATGGCGCGTCTGGCCGACGGATCCGACCAGGCGCTGGTCGAGGCCAAGGCGGTCGACCATGCCTATCCTCTCTATGGCACGCTGGAGACCGAGCCGGCACTGTCGAAACAGGAACTGTTCGGCGAAGAGTTCGGCGTCTTCGGTGCGGCGGCACCCGACCTTCTGTTCGAGCGGCTGCACGTCAAGATCGGCGACCGGCTGAAGCTTGGTACCGCCACTTTCGAACTGCGCGCCAGGCTGGTCGCCGAACCGGACGCCGTGTCCGACGGTTTCGGCTTCGCGCCAAGGCTGATGATCTCGACGGACGGGCTGGCGGCCACTGGACTGATCCAGCCGGGCAGCCTGGTCGAGAATGCCTACAAGATCCGCCTACCGGCAGACGCCGACGAGGCGCGACTGAAGGGCGTCCAGGACCAGGCGGCCACGGATTTCCCCGAAGCAGGCTGGTCGATCCGCACACGCAGCAACGCGGCGCCCGCGCTGTCGTCGAACATTGAACGTTTCTCTCAGTTCCTGACCCTGGTCGGGCTGACGGCGCTGGTGGTCGGCGGTGTGGGCGTCGCCAATGCGGTGCGCGCCTATCTCGACGGCAAGCGCGGCGTGATCGCCACCTTCAAGAGCCTGGGCGCTTCGGGCGGCTTCGTCTTTGCCGTCTATCTGGTGCAGATCCTGATCATTGCCGCATTGGGTATCGTGCTGGGCCTTGTGCTCGGCGCGCTGATGCCGTTCGCAGCGAGTGCGGCCTTGCAATCCGTCATTCCGGTGCCGGCCGCAGGCGGCTTCTATCCCGGCGCGCTCGGCATGGCGGCGCTGTTCGGCCTGCTGGTGACGTTGGCTTTCGCGTTGCTGCCGCTCGGCCGCGCCCGCGATGTGCCGGCAACCGCGCTGTTTCGCGAGATGGGGCTGGAAGGCCGCGGCTTGCCGCGCCCCGCCTATGTCGCGGCGGCCATAGGCATCGCGCTGTTGCTGGCGGCGCTGGCCATTCTGTTTTCCGGCGACCAGCGCATCGCCTCGATCTTTGTCGGCGCTACCGTCTTCGCCTTCCTGGTGCTGCGCGTGGTCTGCGCACTGGTGCAATGGGCGGCCAGGAAGAGCCCGCGCGTGCGCTTCGTGGCGCTCAGGCTCGCTATCGGCAACATCCATCGGCCAGGCGCGCTGACGCCATCGGTGGTGCTGTCCTTGGGGCTCGGCCTGACGCTGCTGGTGACGCTGGCGCTGATCGACGGCAATCTCAGGCGGCAGATCTCCGGCAGCCTGCCGGAACGGGCGCCGAACTTCTTCTTCGTCGACATCCAGAGCGCCGATGTCGCGTCGTTCTCGGCGCTGATCGGCAAGGAGGCGCCGCAGGGTGTGCTGGCCAAGGTGCCGATGCTGCGCGGCCGGGTGATGGCGCTGAACGGTATCGATGTCGACAAGGTGAAGGTGCCGGCGGAAGGCGCCTGGGTGCTGAGGGGCGACCGCGGCCTGACCTATGACACCCGGCAGCCGGAGAACGCGACGTTGACCGAGGGCAGTTGGTGGCCCGAAAATTACAGCGGCGAGCCGCTGGTTTCGTTTTCGGCGCAGGAAGGCAAGGAGATCGGGCTGAAGCTCGGCGATACCATCACCGTCAACGTGCTGGGACGCAATGTCACCGCCAGGATCGCCAATTTCCGCCAGGTCGAGTGGGAGACGATGGGCATCAATTTCGTCATGGTGTTCTCGCCCAACACATTCGCGGGCGCCCCGCATGGCTGGATGGCGACGCTGACCGAAAAGAGTACCTCGACGGCCGACGACGCCCGCATCCTCAACGCCGTCACCCGCGCCTTCCCGGCGGTGACGACGGTGCGGGTCAAGGACGCGCTCGATGTCGTCAACCGGCTGGTCGGACAGCTCGGCTCGGCGATCCGAGCCGCGGCCGGCGTGGCGCTGATCGCTTCGGTGCTGGTGCTGGCCGGCGCGCTCGCCGCCGGCAACCGGGCGCGCATCCATGATGCGGTGGTGCTGAAGACGCTGGGGGCGACACGCACGACGCTGATATCGGCCTTCTCGCTCGAATACATGCTGATCGGACTGGCCACCGCCATCTTCGCGCTGGCGGCGGGCAGTGCGGCGGCCTGGTTCGTCGTCGCGCGCATCATGACATTGCCGTCGCATTTCATGCCCGAGGTGGCAGTGGCGACCATTCTGTTTTCGCTGGTGATCACGGTCGGCATTGGTCTTGCCGGCACCTGGCGGGTGCTCGGCCACAAGGCAGCACCGGTGCTGCGCAATTTGTGACGACAGGCCCGGAAATGGGCATCCTGGATTAAATCTTGGTAAGAAAGCCCTCCGAAAAGCCGAAGAATCGGCACTTCGCCCTGTCACGAACCGTTACATCCGGTTACGGACTTGTTCTTGACGCGAATAACCATCATATTTCGCCACAGGCATGCTGGAGCCCTGCCAGCGGCGCCTGGGTCCGGAAGGACCTGACACCCGACGGGGCAGAAGCAATAGAGGACTACAATGGCTGATCCCATTCGCAACTACCAGACGCGCGCCGTGCCCGGCGTCAGCGTCGGTGCCGACATCGATCAGGGCCTGCGCGCCTATATGATCAGGGTCTACAATCTGATGGGGCTTGGCCTCCTCATCACTGGTCTTGCCGCGATCGGCACGATCATGCTGGCCACCACCACCGATCCGGCTTCGGCTGTCGCGACGCTGCCAAGCGGCGAGATGCTGACCTCCTTCGGCTACGCGATCTTCGGCTCGCCGCTGCGCTGGGTGGTGATGCTGGCGCCGCTGGCTGCCGTGCTGTTCCTGTCGTTCCGCGTTCAGTCGATGAGCGTTTCGGCGGCGCAGACGACGTTCTGGGTCTATGCCGGTCTCGTCGGCCTGTCGCTGTCTTCGATCTTCCTGGTCTACACCACGGCCAGCATCTCACAGACCTTCTTCGCCACGGCCGCCGCCTTCGGTGCGCTGTCGCTGTTCGGCTACACCACCAAGCGCGACCTGACGGCGATGGGCTCGTTCCTGATCATGGGCGTGTTCGGCATCATCATCGCGTCGGTGATCAATATCTTCCTGCAGTCGTCGGCGCTGTCCTTTGCCGTGTCGGCGATCGGCGTGCTGGTCTTCGCGGGCCTGACCGCCTATGACACGCAGAAGATCAAGGAGATGTATTTCGAGGGCGACACTTCCGACGTCGCCGGCCGCAAGGCGATCATGGGCGCTCTGACGCTCTATCTCGACTTCATCAACCTGTTCATGTTCCTGCTGCAGTTCATGGGCGACCGCCGCTAAAGCGGCATTGGACCATCAACTTCCGGAAGGGCGGCCCAACGGCCGCCCTTTTCTTTTGTCTTGGCCTTTGCTGTTATTGCGAGCAGAGAAACGGCATGCATAAACAATGAGCAATATTGCGATCCGGCCTGCCACGGTGGCCGACCTCGACAGCGTCACGGACATCTATGCCGATGCGGTGACCCAAGGCACGGCGAGCTATGAGCTGGAGCCGCCGAGCCGTGCGGAGATGGGTGTTCGATTCGACAGCCTGACGGCCGGCGGCTTTCCTTACCTGGTGGCGGAGAAGGACGGGACCGTTCTCGGCTACGCCTATGCCGGCGCCTTCCGGCCACGCCCGGCCTATCGCTTCATCGTCGAGGATTCGGTCTATGTCGCGCCCGAGGCCAAGGGCCAGGGCGTCGGGCTCAAGCTGATGCAAAGCCTGATCGAGGCAGTGACGACGGCGGGCTTTCGCCAGATCATCGCGGTGATCGGCGATGGCCGTCCCGACAGCGCCTCGGTGCGGTTGCACGAAAAGCTCGGCTTTCGCCATTCGGGACGCCTTGAAGGTTCCGGCTACAAGCATGGGCGCTGGCTGGACACGGTGTTCATGCAGCTGTCGCTGAATGGCGGTGCGACGCTGCCGCCCGATCCCGAATCGCTGCCGGAGCGGAAGTTTCGTCTTAGGGGGAACTGAAGAATTGAAGAATTGAAGAATTGAAGAAGATAGCGTCAGGCGCCGAGTGCCTTTTCATCAATTAAGCAATTCTCCAGCTCTTCAATTCCCCTGCTCTAATTCCCCAGCTCAGGCTTCGACCAGCTTCAGCTTGCTGTCGAACACACCAAGCACGCGGCCAAGTTCCTGACCACGCTTCAAGATGCGGCCGCCGGCGGCGATGACGGCAAAAGCGCCCTGCTTGCGGGCCAGTTTCGGATCCTTGACGATCTGGAACAGCGGCACTTCGCTGGTGCGGCGGAATACGGAAAACACAGCGCGGTCCGCAAGATGGTCGATGGCGTAGTCGCGCCATTCATTGGCGGCGACCATGCGGCCGTAGAGCCTGAGGATCTGGTCCAACTCGCGGCGGTCGAACCGCACCGGCTGATCGAGACGTTCGCGTCGCGCCTCGTGCAGCGGGATCAATATCGCGGATGCGTCCCCATCCCCCGTCCCGCCGCTGTCATCGGTCATGCCTCGATCCTTCAAAATGAATCTTTGCCAACCAAAGTTGGCGTGTTCGCGACTGAATTGCAAGGCCCGGCGAACCAAGCCCCGCGCCGCGCTGTTTCCGTCACGTCCAGTCACTTTTATGAAACGCCGTGTTGGAATTGGTGATGTTCCGCCACATTTCTGCCTTTTTTTATCCGCGCTCATGCCCCAATGTCCGACGAATTTACCGGTGTTGCCTGAGACGGTTCGGTCCGGCACCGGCTCGTAAACCCCAAGCCCCCCGCCCACGGGTCTGCGTCGGATCGAACCAACCTCGGTTCTTCTTCGGAAGAATCGGGTGCGACGATCCCAAAACCTAAATGACCGACGTCAGAAGCAAGCTGACGTCGGTTTTTTATTGGGTGAGAAGCGGTTCGCGCAGCGAACGAAAAGCCAATTGCTTGGCTTTTCGAGCTTCGAACGCCCTGAGCCTGCGAAGGGCCGGGCGTGGTTAGTCGATCCACCCTGCCGGGTCCGCGCTGCTTCGCAGCGTCCCGGCGTTCGCCGGCCTTCATCGTGCCACCGGCACGATGAATTCGCCTTCGACGAACCGGCTGCTCGCCCCACAAGGGGAGAAGGAAAGAAGGCCTTAAGGCTTGTGGATGAACGCGGCGCCGAGAATGGGACCGGGCATGCCGTCCTTGCCGACCGACTGCAGCAGCACGGCGCAGCCGCCCTTTTTGGCAATCTCGCTCATCGGCAGTTCGTAGCGTTGTGCCTTGCCATGCCACATGCCGGCGGTCTGTATCCCGGTGACGGCGTTCCAGTAGGTCATCTTGCGGCCGGTGTTCTCGCCCTCGCCGACCTTGACCGTCTGCGGCGGGTCGAAATAGACGATGACGACATGGGCGTCGCTGGGGCCGTTGCCGGCATCGCCGGCGTCGATCGTCACACGGTCGCTGG
This sequence comes from Mesorhizobium sp. M7A.F.Ca.CA.004.06.1.1, assembly GCF_003999135.1. NCBI lineage: Bacteria > Pseudomonadati > Pseudomonadota > Alphaproteobacteria > Hyphomicrobiales > Phyllobacteriaceae > Mesorhizobium > Mesorhizobium sp. M7A.F.Ca.CA.004.06.1.1. The sequence goes on from NZ_RZPQ01000037.1 coordinate 7,713, forward strand.
TGCGGCTGACCTTGACGGCGACGCGCATGCCTTCGCCGCTCTTGGCCATGCGGGCGAGCGCGCCATCGACCTCGCCGCGGCTGGCACCGTTGACGTGGACACGGCCATTGATAACGGCCTGCGGCGTATAGACGGAGCGGCTGCCGAAGGCGCGCATGTAGTCGTATTGCCGCTCGGTGTTCTCCTTGCGGCCCAGCGTATCCTGCCAGCCGAGATAGTCCCAATAGTCGACGTGATAAGCGAGCGCGACGATATCTTCCTTGGCGGCAAGTTCGGAGAACAGCGTATCGGCCGGCGGGCAGGAACTGCAGCCCTGGCTGGTGAACAGTTCGACCACGCCCAATGGCCTGTCGATCTGGGGCCTGTCGATCTGGACCCGGTCGGCATGGGCGCGATCGGATTCGCCGGCATGCCCGGCGCCGGCAGACGCCGAGAAGGCCAGCGCAAGAGCTGCCAGCCACAATGATTTTCGCGAGGCCATGGCCATTCCGATTCCCGCCGGTGGTGCCGGCTTTATCTTGATTGCTAAAATATGTGGCAGAACCGGAAGTCAACGGGAAGTCACGTTGCGGTGAAATTTTGCCATTGCAGCCGACCGCAACCCCGCAATAGGAAGGATCTGCGCTTCAGGATAGAAACCGATTCGGGCGGCAATCACGATGTGGCAAACGTTTTTGGCGCCAGTCGACCTCTATTGCGAGCGGACCGGCCCGGAATTCTGGTCCGAACCGGTAAACGCCCTGACCAACCTCGCCTTCATCGCCGCCGGCCTGTGGGGCGTGCGCGAGGTACGAAGGCTGGGCACCGGCGCCTTCGCCGAGGTGCTGGCCTGGTGGGTGGTGGCGATCGGCATCGGTTCGACGATCTTCCACACCTTTGCCACCAAGGGCACAGTCTGGGCCGACGTGCTGCCGATCGCCGGCTTCACGCTGGCCTACACGCTGTTCAATCTGCGCCGCTTCCTCGGCATGCGATGGGGCAAGGCCATTGCCATCTTCATTGCCTTCTATGTGCTTGCCGGGGCGATAACCCTTGCCGTGCCTGACTGGCTGCGCCAGGCGTCGAACGGTACGACGGGCTATCTGCCGCCGTTCCTGGCGCTCGCCTTCTTCGGTGTCTGGGTGACGGTGAGCGGCAATCGCGCCGGCTGGTATAATCTGGCGGGATCGGCGATCTTCGTCGTGTCCGTCATCTGCCGGATGATCGACCCGGTGATCTGCGGCAGCTTTCCGCTCGGAACGCACTTCCTCTGGCACATCCTCAACGGCGTGATGCTCGGCGTGCTTTTGGCGGCAGCGGCGCGGTTTGGGAAGCCTAAGGTAGGCAGTAGGCAGTAGGCAGTAGGCAGTAGGGGTCTCTATTCCCTACTGCCTAGTCCCCTATTCCCTAAGCTGCAAGATCGCGCAGCACGTATTGCAGGATGCCGCCGTTCTTGAAGTAATCGAGCTCATCCAGCGTATCGATGCGGCAGATGATCGGCACGTTCTTCACCGTGCCGTCGCCATAGGTGACCTTGGCGATCATCGTCTGGCGCGGTTTGATGGTGCTCAAGCCGTCGATCTCGACCAGCTCGTCTCCCTTGAGGTTGAGCGATGCCCATGAGGTGCCTTCCTCGAAGACGAAGGGAATGACGCCCATGCCGACCAGGTTCGAGCGATGGATGCGCTCGAAGGACTGGGCGATGACCGCGCGGACACCAAGGAGATTGGTTCCCTTGGCCGCCCAGTCGCGCGACGAGCCGTTGCCGTATTCGACGCCGGCGAAGACAACCAGCGGCACGCCTTCCCTTTTGTATTCCATCGCCGCGTCGTAGATCGATTCCTCTTCCTTCGACGGGTAGTGGATGGTGTAGCCGCCCTCGCGGCCATTCTCGCCCAGCATGTGGTTGCGGATGCGGATGTTGGCGAAGGTGCCGCGCATCATCACCTCGTGGTTGCCGCGCCGCGTGCCGTACTGGTTGAAGTCGGCGACGCCGACGCCGTGGTCGGTGAGGTATTTGCCGGCCGGCGAGGCCGCCTTGATCGATCCGGCCGGCGAAATGTGGTCGGTGGTGATCTTGTCGCCGAACAGGCCGAGCACGCGGGCGCCCTTGATATCGCCGATCTTGCCGAAACCTGACGTCATGCCGGCGAAATAGGGCGGGTTCTGCACATAGGTCGAGTTGTCGTCCCACGCATAGGTCTGGCCTTCCGGCGCCTTGACGTTCTGCCAGTACTCGTCGCCTTTGAAGACATCGGCATATTTGCGGGCGAACAGCTCGCGGGTGACGTTCTTCTCGATGAACTCCTGGATTTCGGCCGAGCTCGGCCAGATATCCTTGAGGTAGACCGGCTCGCCGTTCTTGTCCTCGCCTAGCGGCTCGGTGGTCAGGTCCTTTGTGACGGTGCCGGCCAGCGCATGCGCGACGACCAGCGGCGGCGACGCCAGATAGTTGGCCTGCACGTCGGGCGAGACGCGGCCTTCGAAGTTGCGGTTGCCGGACAAGACCGCGGCAGCGATCAGGCCCTTGTCGTTGATGGTCTTCGAGATCGGCGCCGGCAGCGGCCCGGAATTGCCGATGCAGGTGGTGCAGCCGAAGCCGACCAGGTTGAAGCCGATCTGATCGAGTTCCTTCTGCAGGCCGGATTTCTCCAGATACTCGGCCACCACCTGGCTGCCCGGCGCCAGCGAGGTCTTCACCCACGGCTTCTGCTTCAAACCGAGGCGGTTGGCGTTGCGGGCCAGGAGGCCGGCGCCGATCAGCACGCTCGGGTTCGAGGTGTTGGTGCACGAAGTGATGGCGGCAATGACGACATCGCCGTGACCGAGATCATGGTCGGTGCCTTCGACTGCGTAGCGCTTGGAGATTTCGGCGGCCTTCTTGTATTCGGTCTCCATCGCCTTGGCGAAACCTTCCGGAATGCCTTCAAGGGCGACGCGGCCCTCGGGCCGCTTGGGTCCGGCCATCGACGGCACGACGGAGCCAAGTTCCAGCTCGAGCAGATCGGTGAACACCGGATCGGTCGAGCCGGTCTCACGCCACATTCCTTGAGCTTTGGCATAGGCCTCGACCAGCGCGATGCGGTCCTCGCTGCGGCCGGACATTGTGAGGTAGCGGATGGTTTCCGAGTCGACGGGGAAGAAGCCGCAGGTGGCGCCATATTCGGGCGCCATGTTGCCGATGGTGGCGCGGTCGGCCAGCGTCATGTTGGAGAGGCCCGGCCCGAAGAACTCGACGAACTTGCCGACGACGCCCTTCTTGCGCAGCATCTGGGTGACGGTGAGCACGAGGTCGGTGGCGGTGACGCCCTCTTTGAGCTTGCCGGTGAGGCGGAAGCCGATCACCTCAGGCAAAAGCATGGAGACAGGCTGGCCGAGCATGGCCGCCTCGGCCTCGATGCCGCCGACGCCCCAGCCGAGCACGCCAAGGCCATTGATCATGGTGGTGTGCGAATCGGTGCCGACGCAGGTGTCGGGATAGGCTGTCGTTTCGCCGTCCTCGGTGTTGGTCCACACCACCTGGCCGAGATATTCGAGGTTGACCTGATGGCAGATGCCGGTGCCGGGCGGCACGACGCGGAAGTTGCGGAATGCCTGCTGGCCCCATTTCAGGAATTTGTAGCGCTCCTCGTTGCGCTCATATTCCAGCTCGACATTGCGGGCGAAGGCCATCGGCGTGCCGAATTCGTCGACGATGACGGAATGGTCGATGACGAGGTCGACCGGCACCAGCGGGTTGATCTTCTGCGGATCGCCGCCGAGCGAGGCCATGGCGTCGCGCATCGCGGCAAGGTCGACCACGGCCGGAACGCCGGTGAAATCCTGCATCAGCACGCGGGCCGGGCGATAGGCGATCTCGACGCCGGCGGTGCCCTTGTCGGTCAGCCAGCCGGCCACCGCCTGGATCGATTCCTTGGTGACGGAGCGGCCGTCTTCGTTGCGCAGCAGGTTTTCCAGCAGCACCTTCATCGAATAGGGCAGCTGCGAGATGCCGGTGAGGCCGTTCTTCTCGGCCTCGATGAGGTCGAAATAGGCATACTCCGCGCCGCCTGCGGTCAGCGTGCGGCGGCAATTGAAACTGTCGAGGGATTTTGACACGTGCGATCCTTGTCTGTTCAGCCTGAAAGGGAACGGACGCCGATGGCATGCAATCACGCGCAAAGGTGCGGGTACGGCCATTTCCGCTGTCCGTTCCCAAGCAACCCGAGCCGTTCAAGGCGGCGCGTGCGCTGGTTCGGCGCTAATTCTGTTCCCGTGCCGACCGCTGGCACGGATGCACCGCATATAGAGAATTTTCTGGAATAGTTCTAGACAGTTGGAAAGCAAATTTGTGCGATGCGGCAGCGGCCGCGACACATGGTTTCAGGGCAGGCGAGGAATGCGGCTGATCGCCGAAAATCTGGGCGGCGAGCGAGGCGGCGAGGCGGTGTTTTCCGGCATCGATTTTGCCTTGGAGGAGTGTCAGGCGCTCATCGTCACCGGGCCGAACGGATCGGGCAAGTCGACCTTGCTGCGAGTCATCGCCGGGCTGCTGCCGGTGGCGCAAGGCAGCGTGAGGATCGAGGGTACCATGAAGATTGAAGACGGGGACGAAGCGTTCCCGTCTGTTGCCTCGGCCTGTCACTACCTTGGCCACCAGAACGCAATGAAGCCGGCGCTCAGCGTGGCGGAGAATTTGCGCTTCTGGCGCGACTTCAACGGCGACGGACAGCTCGGCGTCGAAGAGGCGCTGGAAACGGTCGGGCTCGGCGGCATCGGCCACCTGCCGTTCGGCTATCTATCGACCGGGCAACGCCGGCGCGCGGCGATCGCGAAACTGCTGGTCAGCCACCGGCCATTGTGGTTGCTGGATGAGCCGACAGCAGGGCTGGACAAGGCGTCGGAGGCGCGGTTTGCGGGGTTGATGGCCAAGCATTGCACGGATGGCGGGATGATTGTCGCGGCGACGCATCTGCCGCTGGGGATCGAGGGGACGGAGTTGAGGATCGGGGGAACTGGTTGATGATGGCGCGCGAGCATCTCATACCATGCTAGCGCTCTTCCTGCGCGACATCCGCCTCAACATCCGTGCCGGCGGCGGGGCGCTGACCGGGGTCATCTTCTTCCTCGCCGTCATCGCCACCATCCCGTTCGGAGTAGGGCCAGACCTGAAGCTGCTGGCCCGCATCGGACCGGCCATCCTGTGGATCGGCGCGCTGCTGTCCTGCCTGCTCGGCCTCGACCGGCTGTTCCAGGCCGACCGCGAGGACGGCTCGCTCGATCTCCTGGTGCTCGGCAATGATCGCCATATGCTGGCCTTGACGGTGCTGGTGAAATGCCTGGCGCATTGGGCGGGCAGCGTGCTGCCGCTGGTCATCGCCGCGCCCCTGCTCGGCCTGTTCATGAACATGGAGCCGCTCGGCATCGGCGCCACGTCGCTGACGCTGCTGGTCGGCACCCCGGCAATCACGTTCATCGGCGCCGCCGGTGCTGCGGTGGCAGTGGCGCTGCCGCGTGGCGGGCTGCTGATCTCGGTACTGGTGCTGCCGCTGACCATTCCGGTGCTGATCTTCGGTGTTTCGGCGAGCTATGGGGCGACCGCCAATCCCGATCCGTTTCTGCAGCCCTTCCTCATTCTTGCCGCGCTGACCCTGTTTCTTGGCGTGCTGGGCCCGGTCTCGGCGGCGCTGGCGCTGCGGCATGGAACGGATTGATGTGGCGTATGACTGCGGCGCGGCGACCGATTGCGAAGCCGACGGAGCGAGGCTAAGGGAAAGGCATGTCTAGACTGGGCGACATGATCGGCTTGGAAGCCCCCACTTCAGCGAGGCCCGTCGCATGAGCGCGCATGCACTCTACGTGACCGCCGCCTATGGCATTACGGCCGTGGTGCTGGCCGGATTGATCGGCTGGATCCTGCTCGACCAGCGGGCGCGCAAGCGCGAACTCGCCGAACTGGAGGCATCCGGCGTGCGGCGGCGCTCCGACAAGGCGGCAAAGCCATGACCACAGAAACGGAAACGCCACCCCCACGCACTCGTCGCCTGTTCGTGCTGTTGCCGCTGCTGATCTTCCTCGGCCTGGCCGGACTGTTCCTGTCGCAGCTGCTGTCGGGGCGCGATGCTTCGGAAGTGCCATCGGCCCTGATCGGCCTGCCGGCGCCGCAAACCAGCCTGCCTGCGCTGGAGGGGTCAAACCTGCCGGGGCTCGATTCGAAAACCTTCGCCGGCAAGGTCACATTGGTCAACGTCTTCGCGTCGTGGTGCGCGCCATGCCGCGAAGAGCACCCGGTGCTTCTGGCGCTGTCGCAGGATAAGCGTTTCACCATGGCGGCGCTGAACTACAAGGACCGGCCGGAAAATGCACGCCGGTTCCTCGGCGATCTCGGCAATCCGTTCCAGGCGATAGGGGTTGACGAAGCGGGCCGCGCGGCGATCGACTGGGGCGTCTACGGCGTGCCGGAGACCTTCGTCATCGGCAAGGACGGCAAGATCGCCTACAAGCATGTCGGCCCGCTGACGCCCGAGACGGCGAGGGATCTCTTGCTGCCACAGATCGACAAGGCGCTGGCGGCACGTTGATATTCAGGTGATGCCGGGCTGCAAACGGCGGCTTCCTGCGCTTCCGGTGCTCACGTACTTAAGTACGCTCCGCTCCGGTTCTCGGAAACCACCGTTTTCGTCTCGGCCTGACCTGAATCTCAACGCACCTTGGCGGTGCGTCTTATCGGACTCGAGATCAGCCGTAGATCTGCTTGTGGATCTGGTAGAGCATTTCCGAGCGGTCGGCGCGCATGTCGGCCAGATCGCGGCTGGAAAAGCTGTCGATTTCGGCGACAAGGCGGTTGTAGTGCTTGCGCTTGGCAATGCTGTTGCGAGCGCGGGTCATGAGACTGTCGAGGATCATAGCAAGGTTCCTTTTTTGGCGCCGCGTTTCGGCGGCGGTTTCTTCCTCCCTTGATCGATACGAAGCATGACATAGTAATGGTGCATTGCAAAAAGAAGATGTTGCAATGCACCATTGCGCTGGACGCATAGCCGGTTAATACGGCGCTAACGTCATGCGCAGAGCCGGCAAGCGATCTTTTGCATGACACTGTGCGTACCCACATTGCCTTCTGTCCCTCCGGCTGGCTTGATCCGGTGTCATTGATGCCGGGAGGAAAGCATGGCGGCCGCAGACTATTATGAAATTCTCGATCCGCGCTTCGCGCGCCTGTTCAACGGCAACGCGCAGGTCGAGAAGCTGTTCACCGGATGCCAGTGGGCGGAGGGGCCGGCCTGGTTCGCCGCCGGCCGCTATGTCGTCTGGTCCGACATCCCCAACAACCGCATGCTGCGTTATGACGAAACCGACGGCAATGTCAGCGTCTTCCGCCAGCCGTCCGGCAATTCGAACGGCAACAGCGTCGACCGGCAGGGCCGGCTGATCACCTGCGAGCATTCGGGCCGCCGTGTCAGCCGCACCGAGTTCGACGGCTCGGTCACCACGATCGCGTCCAAATGGAAGGGCAAGCGGCTGAATTCGCCCAACGACGCGGTGGTGAAATCCGACGGCTCGATCTGGTTCACCGATCCGAGCTACGGCATCGATACGGATTATGAGGGCGACAGGGCCGAGAGCGAAATCGGCGCCTGCCATGTCTACCGGGTCGATCCCGGCACGGGCGAGGTCGAAGCCGTCATCACCGACATGGTCCGGCCCAACGGCCTGGCTTTCTCGCTCGACGAGAGCAAGCTTTATGTCGTCGATACCGGCCGCACGCATGGCGCGCAGAATCCGGCGCATATGCGGGTTTTCAATGTCGGCAAGGGCGGCAAGAAGGTTTCGGGCGAGAAAATCTTTGCCGACTGCACGGCCGGCCTGTTCGACGGCTTCAGGCTCGACGAGGACGGCCGCATCTGGACGAGTGCCGCCGACGGCATCCATTGCTACGATCCGGACGGCACGCTGATCGGCAAGGTCAAGGTGCCGGAAGTCACCGCCAACTGCGTGTTCGGCGGCAACAAGCTGAATTGCCTCTATATCGCCGGCACCACGTCGCTCTACATGGTGCGGCTGATGGTCAACGGCGCCAAGACATACTGAGACTGGAGCACTGGCTGAGACTGGAGCACTGGCGGCCGTTCGACGGTTTCATCGAAGCGGGTCGCGAGCACGAACATCCCGGGAGGACAAAATGCCATTCGTCAACATCCGCATCGTCAAGGAAGTGATATCAGCCGATCCGGCGGGCAAGAAGGCGGACATCGCCAAAAAGGTGACGGCGGCCATCATGGACGCCACCGGGCTGAGCAACGACGATGTCTGGGTGGTTTTTGAAGAGATCAACGCGCGCGATTGGTACGTTGGGAAGACTGATGTGGAGACGCTGCGAAAGGGCTAGCTCGAAGGTCTGGGGTGGCCGCCGCTCAACGCGAGCGGATAAACTCCGCGAAGGCATTCAGCGCATCATGCATCGCCTGCCGGTTCCCCGGCTCGTCGAGGATGCCCTCCACCTCCGGTGGCTTCTTGCCGAGCAGGGCAATCTCCAGCACGTCGTCGCAAAGTGCGAACGACATGGTGCGCATGATCTCGGCCAGTGCGGCGCGGGCGAACAGCGAGCGCGGCGAGGCGTGTGCCAGCATGGCGGGCTTGGCGACAGCGGCATCGCGCGAGACCAGCCAGTCGAGGGCGTTCTTCAGCCCGCCCGGTACGCCATGGGCATATTCCGGACAGGAGACGATCACGCCGTCGGCTCGGCTGACGGCATCGATCAGTTCGGAGGCTTCGAGCGGCGTCCGCTCGCCCTCGTCGTCGGGATTGAAGATCGGCAGACAGCCAAGCCCGTCATAGACGCTGACGCGGCAGCCGGGCAGTGCGTTGCGCGCCAGTGCTGCGATCAGGGCCGAATTGGTGGAAGCCGCGCGCAGGCTTCCGGAAATGGCAAGGATGTTCAGCAAGATGGACCAGTCAGGACGAATCGTGGGTCGAAAAACCTACCACATCGTCTTCTTGTATTCCTCGTCGAGCCAGCGATCGGTCGCCTCGGCGGAATCGGCAACCGCCAGCTGATCGCGCATGATCTGGCCGAGCGTCGGCAGCGTCGCGCGGTCGTACCAGGTTTCCGGCTTCCACAAATCCGAGCGCATGAAGGCTTTTGCGCAGTGCATGTAGGCGGCCTTGACGCTGACAACGACGACGCTTTGCGGCTCCCTGCCGTCGACGGCGAGCCGTTCGCGCAAATTTGCGTCGACGGTGATGCGGGCATCGCCGTTGACGCGCAGCGTCTCGTTCATGCCGGGAATGAGGAAGAGCAGCCCGACCGAGGGATTGAGGAGGATGTTCTCCAGCGTGTCGAGCCGGTTGTTGCCGGGCCGGTCGGGAATGGCGATGGTGGTGTCGTCGAGAACGGTGGCAAAGCCCGGCTTGTCGCCCTTCGGCGTCACGTCGGCGTTGCCGGCACCGTCGGACGAGCCGATCAGCACGAACGGGCTCTTGCCGATGAAGGAGCGGCAATGGCCGTCAAGTTTTTTCAGCTCCTTGCGGATAGAACCGTCGGTTGGCCGTGGCGTCTTGTAGATCGTCCTCAACTGGTCGTGCGTGGTGATGAATTCCATGTCCCTCTCCCCAGAACGGTTCATTGTCTCACGAACGCAGAACCGCTGTTTCCCTTTGTTTTGACGCAGCTCCGGACACTTTTCTTGGAGTTGCTCTATTTCCCGGCCTTCTCTTCTTTGCCGGCCTTGTCCTCGAGTGAATGACGCAGGATCAGCGGCATCTGGCTGAAGGTGAATAGAAGCGTGATCGGCATGATGCCCCAGACCTTGAAAGTAACCCAGGCGTCGGTGGAAAAATTGCGCCACACCACCTCATTGACGATGGCCAGGAACAGGAAGAACAGGCCCCAGCGGAAGGTCAGTTTCCGCCAGCCATCGGCGTCGAGGCTGAAGGCTGAATCGAAGACATAGCCAAGCAGCGACTTGCCGAAGTAGAGGCCGCCGAGCAGCACGCCGCCGAACAGCGTGTTGACGATGGTCGGCTTCATCTTGATGAAGATGTCGTCCTGCAGATAGAGCGTCAGCGCGCCGAAGATGAAGACGACGACGCCCGACACCATCGGCATGATCGGCAAGGTGCGGGTGAGCAGCCACGAGGCGATCAGCGCGACTGCCGTGGCGGCCATGAACAGTCCGGCGGCAACGAAGATCGGCCCGCCGAACTCGGCCAGAACAGGGAATTTCTGCACCAGCCATCCGCTGCGCGCATTGGCGAAGAAGAACACCATCAACGGCCCAAGCTCGAGCACCAGCTTGAG
>NZ_RZPQ01000380.1:0-5620 GCF_003999135.1 Mesorhizobium sp. M7A.F.Ca.CA.004.06.1.1
ATTTCCCGGATCTCGAGCGACAGGGCGAAATGCGGGGTCTCGAACAGCCCGGCGAGATATTCGCTCACCGCCGCGAAGACGGCTTCGCCGGTCCGCTTCTTCTCATCAGGGCTGCGGCCGGTGCCGATGCGAAACGACATGTCGAGAAAAGCGTTTTCCGGCAGACTGTCGGCCATCGCGTAAGCCTCGGCGCGAAAGGCCCGCACCCGCACGGCGCCGGTCTCGAACAGCCCGGTGTCCAGCACGGTGCGCAACACCAGCGCGCACAATTCGCCCATGTCGACCTTGGCATCGAGATTGGCTGAATACTCGATGGAGAAGTGAGGCACGGCGTTTCCCTGGTCTATTGCTTTTGTTGTAGTTAACGCGTTAATTACATGCAACGCCGACGAAGTCAAGTCTTGCATCGGCCTTGGCGCAACGATACGGGATGGCAGGAACGGGCCCTGGCAGGCGGATTCGGCTGAGGGAAGGCCTGTTTTCGATCGCAAGCGTGGGAGGCTCTTTTTCTTGCTGCCTGAAAACACCCGTCGTTCTCTGCCAATGGCGCTGCTTCATGCCCGCGAAGCGGTGATGGCGCGGTTTCGGCCGATGCTTGCGGCGCATGACGTGACCGAACAGCAATGGCGCGTGCTGCGCGTGCTGAGCGAAGCCGGCCCGGTCGAGGCGACGGAACTCGCCGACCGCGCCTCGGTTTTGCCGCCCAGCCTGACGCGCATCATCAAGGCGCTCGAGGGCCGCAAATTCATCACCCGCAACAAGGCCGAAGGCGACGGCCGACGCGTCGTTCTAACCATTGCGCCCGCCGGTTCCGCCCTGATCGACGCCCTGTCGCCGGAGCGTCGCGTCATTTATGACGACATCGAACAGCGCTTCGGCCACGAAAAGCTCGAGCAGTTGCTCGATCTGCTGGAGACGCTGATCGACGGCGAGAGCTGATCGTTCCGGCTACCGCAGAGGTTTCGACGGTCGCTTGGGTTGACGGCCCCGCATACCTTGAAAATGGCCGAAACACCCGATGGGGTCAGCTAACCTCGCAACCTCGCCCCTTCCGGATCGAAGAACGGTATCGGAGCCACCACCGCACGCGTCGGCTTACCACCGATATCAATGCTCAATTCGGTGCCGACAGCCGTGAAGGGCAGCCGCAGATGCGCGGTGGCCAGCACCTTGCCGAGGGAATAGCCGTGGTCGCTGTAGGTGACGATGCCGGCGTCCTCGCCATCGGCCAGAATCCTGGCATCGGCCGCGGCCGGCTTGTCGCCGTCGAGGATCAGTCCGACCCATTGCTCGTCGAGGCCCTTGTCGCGAACCTTGAGCAAAGCTTCGCGGCCGATGAAATCGCCCTTGTCGAACTTGATCCAGCGGTCGAGGCCGACATGGAACGGGGTGCGGGTCTCGTCCATGTCGATGCCGTGCGCCGGATAGGCCTTTTCCAGGCCCAGCGTGAACATCGCCAGCACGCCATAGGGTTTCAGGCCAAAGTCACGGCCGGTGCGCATCAGCGCGTCCCAGAGAGAGGCCGCCTCGTCGGCCGGCACGAACAGTTCGAAGCCGAGTTCGCCGGTGACGCCGGTGCGCGAGATCAGTACCCGCGTGCCGTTGATATGGCCCGACGTGAACGACCAGCGCTTCAGTCCATCCAGATCGGCATCCGCGATCAACGCTTTCAGCAGTTCGCGCGAGCGCGGACCCTGGATGGTCGGGAAGGCGATGGCCGCCGTGATGTCGGTGACATAGGCCTTGCGGCCCTGAGCGTGATGCTGCAGCCAGGGCAGCATCTTCAGGCGGTTGACCGAGCCGGTCACCAGCATGAAGTGCTCCGGGCCCAACCGAAACACGGTGAGGTCGTCCATGATGCCGCCATCCTCGCGGCAGACCGTGGAATAGCGGACGTGGCCCGGTTTCATGGCAGCGGCATTATTGACGATGACATGGTTGACCAGCGCCTCGGCCTCCGGCCCCTTGATATCCATCTTGCCCATGGTGCTGAGATCCTGCACGCCGACATTCCTGCGGGTGTTCAGGTGCTCGTCGGCAATACCGGAATAAGTTTTGGCCGAGATGAAATCGCCCCCGACACGACCCATGGTCGCGCCCAGCCCGACGATGCTGCTGTAGAAAGGGGAACGCCGCTCAGCCAAGGAAGTCTCCATCGTTCATGAAAAACGGCAGCGCCAGGCAGCGCTGCCGGAAGGCATTTGTTGTCGTTCTCAGCTGCCGTAGACGTCGAAGGAAAAGTATTTGTCGTTGATTTCCTTGTACTTGCCATTGGCGCGCAGCGCGTCGATGGCCGCATTGAGCTTGTCGGCCAACTCCTTGTTGCCCTTCTGCAGGGCGATGCCGACGCCGGGGCCGTGTATGGCCGGATCGGCCGTCAGCGTGCCGAGCAGCTTGCAGCAGGCGCCGTCTGGCTTCTTCAACCACTCGGTCAGGATGATCGAGCCGTCCATCATCGCGTCGAGGCGGCCATTGGCCATGTCGGTGCGGGCATCTTCGCCCGTCGGATAGGCCTTGACCGTCGAGCCTGCATATTTCTGGTCGGCGAATTTCTGGTGGATGGTCGCGGTCTGCACGCCGAGCGCCTTGCCTTTCAGGTCGTCCGGCGAGGAGCCTGATATGGTCGAATCCTTCGGTACGGCGATGGCCGGCGGCGTCTGGTAGTATTTGTGGGTGAACTCGACCTTTTCGGCCCGCTCGGGCGTGATGGTGATGTTGATGATGGCGTCGAACTTGCCGGCCTGCAGCGCCGGGATCGAACCATCGAAATCCTGCACGCTGAACTCGCACTCGGCCTTCATCTGCGCGCACAGCGCCTTCCCCAAGTCGATGTCGAAGCCGCCCAGCGTGCCGTCGGCACTGGCGTAATTGAAGGGCGGATAGGCGCCCTCGGTGCCGATCCTGAGTTTTTTGTCCTGGGCGGAGGCGGCGCCCGTGGCAAGGGTGAGAGCGACGGAAGCTGCAAGCACGAAACGACCGAAAAGACGCATGTTCGAGTTCCCCGTTGAAAGCGGGAAGTCTACGGGCTTTCATGATCCCGGCGGAGACGGAAACGACATGCGCTGCGGCGATCGCGGCGCGGCGAGCGGACCAAGCCCTCACGATTGGTCGTGCGTTAGCCGGCGCGCTGCTTGTTCGTCGCTGTCCGGTCGATGCCGAGTTCGCCTGCCGAGAGGACAACGCCAAATTTTTCGTTGGCTTCCTCGATCGTATAGTAACCCAACGCCACGTCGCGCAGCACCAGATCCGGATCGCGCTGCAGCGGATCGCCGTAGCCGCCACCGCCCGGCGTGCCGACACGCACGCGGTCGCCGGCCTTGAGCGCGATGTCCTGCTCCTTGGACAAATGCGGCGGTACATGTTCCTCGCCGTTGCGGAAGACGGTCACCATGTTGACCGCGCCATCCCTGCCGCCGAGTGCGCCTTGGGGGCCGAAACGGCCGTGATCCATGACGAAAGAAGCACGGGCGTCGCCGCGCAGGATTTCGACCTCATAGGCGAGGCCGAAACCGCCGCGATGCTTGCCGGCGCCGCCTGAACCTTCGCGCAAGGCATAGTGGCGGTAGAGCACCGGGAATGCCTGTTCCATGATCTCGACCGGCGGCGATTTGGAAATGCCGATGGTCGAGCAGCCATTGGTCAGTCCGTCATGGCCTGAATTTCCGCCGTAACCGCCGCCGGAGATCTGGTACATGACGTAATCGCGACCGCGCGCCGGGTCGTTGCCGCCGAGCGCGAAATTGCCGCTGGAGCCGGCGGGCGCCGCCGTCACCTTGTCCGGCAACGCCTGCACCATGGCCGCGAACACCGCTTCCGCGATGCGCTGCGACACTTCAGCCGCGCAGCCCGAGACCGGGCGTGGATATCTGGCGTCGAGGAAAGTGCCTTCCGGCCGCTTGACTTCAAGCGGTTCGAAGGCACCGGCGCTGATCGGCACATCAGGGAAAATGTGACGCATGGCGAGATAGACCGACGACAAGGTCGTCGCCAGCACACTGTTCATCGGCCCGGCGCAGGGCTTTGACGAGCCGGTGAAATCGAAGGTCAGCGTATTGCCCTGTTTCTCCACCGCGAGCGCGATGGTCAGCGGCTCGTTGACCACCCCGTCGGAATCGACAAACGCCTTGGAATGGTAGGTGCCGTCGGGAATGGCTGAGATGTTGGCGCGCATCTGCTCGGCCGCGCGGCGGCGCAGTTCGGCGATCGCCTCGACAACCGTTTCATCACCGTAACGATCCAGGATACCATTGAGCCGGTCCTGGCCGATCAGCAGTGCCGCAGCCTGGGCGCGGATGTCGCCGATGCGCTGGTCGGCAACGCGGATGTTGGAGCAGATGATGGCGTAGATCTCCGGATCGAGCACGCCCTTCTTGAACAGTTTTACGGGCGGCAGTCGCAGGCCTTCCTGCTCCACGGCAGTCGCCGAGGCCGAAAATCCGCCCGGGACCGAGCCGCCAATGTCGGGCCAATGGCCGGTGTTGGACAGCCAGCAGAAAATCTTGCCGTCCCGGTAGACCGGCATGGCGAAGCGCACATCCATCAGATGCGTGCCGCCGAGATAGGGGTCGTTGACGATGTAGATGTCGCCTGGTTCCGGCGGCAGGCAACGGCCGTCGGCGATCATCTCGATCACCGTCCTGGTCGAATATTGCATGACGCCGACGAACACCGGCAGGCCTTGGCTGCCTTGCGCGATCAGCGAACCATCGACGGCGGAATAGATGCCGTCGGAGCGGTCATTGGCCTCGGCGATGACAGGCGAGAAGGCGGCGCGCGAGAAGGTCAGGTCCATCTCGTCGCAGACCTGCTGCAGTGCCGCCTGGAGGACCGAAAGGGTGATGGCGTCGAGCTTTGCCCTATCAAGATTTGGCATCTCAGGCCTCGCCAATGTCGATGATGATGTTGCCGTCGGCGTCGCTGCGTGCGCGGTCGCCGGGTTCGAGCACGGTGGTGGCATCCACCTGTTCGAGGATCGCCGGCCCTTCGATTTCAGCGTCAAGCGGCAGCTTTTCACGCGCGTATACCGGCGTGTCGTGCCATTGGCCGGCGTACCAGACCGGCCGGATTTCGCGCCGCGCCTCGTCGAGCGTTGTTGCGCGCCCGGCCGGGTCGATCAGCCGCGACAGATCGATCGCCGGACGCACGCCAGTGACCGAGGTGTTGAGATTGACGAGGTTGGCGCGGATTTCCGGAAGCTCGACCTTGAAGCGGGCGAAATAGGCCTTTTCGAAAAGCTGCTGCAGCGTTGCCCGCGTCACCGATGAGGACGGCAGCGCCACGTTGATGATGTGGGTCTGGCCGACGAACTGCATGTCGGCGGAGTGGGTGACGCGGATCGTCTCCGGCTTCACCGCTTCCTTGCCGATCAGCTCTTCACCTTCGTTTCGGTGTCGTTCCAATACAGTATGAAGCTGTCTTTCGTCGAGCACCGCCACCGGCTGGTTGATGGTGTTGACGAAGTCATGGCGCAGGTCGGCGACGACGCAGCCGAGTGCGTTGGTGATGCCCGGACGCGCCGGCACCAGCACCTTGGGCAGGCCGAGTTCGCGCGCCAGGGCCGTTGCGTGCAGCGGGCCGGCGCCGCCAAAGGCGAACAGCGCGAAATCACGAGGGTCATGGC
>NZ_RZPQ01000381.1:0-5598 GCF_003999135.1 Mesorhizobium sp. M7A.F.Ca.CA.004.06.1.1
GGCGAAGCAGATCAAAGTCGACATTTCTGCACCGGCATTTTCGGAAAAATCTGGCCACCGGTGCCGGCACCGTGCGGTGGTTCAAAGAGCGCAGTGGCCTTCGCGTCCGCGCGCGCTATAGTTGACCGGACGCCGGCTCGGCCTCGACAACGAACCCCAACCACGACAACCAAGGAGGAATTCATGGACCGCACCGCAAACGCCGTCTGGAAAGGCAATCTGAAAGAGGGCACGGGCACGCTCGACACCCAGAGCGGAACCTTGAAGGGCACGCCCTATTCGTTCAAGGCGCGCTTCGAGGACGAGAGCGGCAAATCCGGCACCAATCCGGAAGAACTGATCGCGGCGGCGCACGCAGGCTGCTTTGCCATGCAGTTCTCGCATTTCCTGGCCGAGAACGGCACGCCAGCCACCGAACTCGATGCCAAGGCCGTGGTGACGCTGGTTCCCGGCACGGGGATCACCGGCAGCGCACTCACCGCGGTCGGCAAGGTGCCCGGCATCGATGCGGCGAAATTCACGGAGCTGGCCGAGAAGGCCAAGGCCGGATGCCCGGTCTCGAAGGCGCTCGGCGCCATAAACGTATCGCTTGATGCCCGGCTCGGCTGAAAGCGCTGCATCCGTGTAAGACCCGGCGCGAGCGCCCAGGCGCGCGCCGGCCTATGCTCCCAGCGCGTCCAGGCGAGCGCGCAGTGCGGCGACTTCCTGCTCCAATGCCTCCAACCGCGCCTCCAGGTCGGAAGCAGGCAGGGCCGATGCACTGCGCTGCACCGAAAGGGCGGCAACGTCCACCGGGCCGCTGAGGAGATGAACGTAGCGGTCCTCGCGCTGGCCTGGTCCGCGCGGGATTTCCTGGATGAGTGGCGGTCGACGGCCGATCAGCATGTCGAGTTCGGCGCGCAGATCTTCGATCGACGGGAACCGCGCCATGCGCTCGCCCCGCGCCAGCAGTTCATGGGCCGTCTGCGGCCCGCGCAGCAACAGCAGGCCGATCAAAGCGGTCTGCGGCGTGGTCAGCGAGAAGCGCTGCGCCATCTGGTGCTCGTAGCGCTCGACGCGCGAGCCGAACATCTGCCGCACCAGTCCCTTTTGTTCGAGCAGCTTCAGCCCCCGGTGCACCTCGGTCTGCTCCAGTGCCATCACCGGCTCGCGCGCCGTCTTCTGGTTGGCGGCGGCCAGTGCTGCGTTGAGCGTCAGCGGATAGACATCCGGCGTCAGCTCTTTCTTCTCGATCAGGCAGCCGAGGATGCGGGCTTCGCTGGGAGAGAGGATGGGAAGATCGTCGCTCATTGGACTAAAATCCTTTCTGAGGCCGGCGGGACAGCGCCCCCCTCTGTCCTGCGGGACATCTCCCCCACGTGGGGGAGCTCGCCAGCTTCGCCGAGCGCGCGTCATCCTTCAACCTTTGAGATTGGCTAAGCCGCGATGACAGCCAATCTCCCTCCACGTGGGGGAGATGTCCGGCAGGACAGAGGGGGGCGCTACGGATCGCGACATCCGAGGTTTGCAGCAAATCCGCTCCGCCTAGACCCTTCTCTCCACCATCATCTTCTTGATCTCGGCGATCGCCTTGGCCGGGTTGAGGCCCTTGGGGCAGGTCTGCGCGCAGTTCATGATGGTGTGGCAGCGATAGAGCCGGAACGGGTCTTCGAGGTTGTCGAGCCGCTCGCCGGTGGCCTCGTCGCGGCTATCGATCAGCCAGCGATAGGCCTGCAGAAGCGTTGCCGGGCCGAGATAGCGGTCGCCGTTCCACCAGTAGCTCGGGCACGAGGTCGAGCAGCAGGCGCACAATATGCATTCGTAGAGCCCGTCGAGTTTCTCGCGGTCCTCGTGGCTCTGCAGCCACTCCTTGGCCGGCTCCGGCGACACCGTCTTCAGCCAAGGCTGGATCGAGGCATGCTGGGCATAGAAATTGGTGAGGTCGGGCACAAGATCCTTGACCACCTGCATATGCGGCAGCGGGTAGACTTTTACCGCGCCGGAAATGTCGTCGCAGCCCTTGGTGCAGGCGAGCGTGTTGGAACCGTCGATGTTCATGGCGCAGGAGCCGCAAATGCCTTCGCGGCAGGAACGCCGCAAGGTCAGCGTCGGGTCGATCTTGTTCTTGATCCACAGCAGCGCGTCGAGCACCATCGGCCCGCAATCGTCCATGTCGACGAAATAGGTGTCGATGCGCGGGTTCTCGTCATCGTCCGGCGACCAGCGATAGATGCGGTATTCCCGCAGATTGGTGGCGCCCTCCGGCTTTGGCCAGGTCTTCCCCGGCTTGATCTGCGAATTCTTGGGGAGCGTGAGTTCAACCATGTTCGATCCTCAATACACCCGGGCCTTGGGCGCGATCTTGGCGAGGCTGATGCCGCCGTCCTTTTCAGCCAGCTGCGGCTCGGTGTGCACCGGCCGGTAGGAGAGCGTCACCTTGCCGTCTTCGCTGAGCCTGGCCAGCGTGTGCTTGCGCCAGACAGCGTCGTCGCGCACCGAAAAGTCCTCGCGTGCGTGTGCGCCGCGGCTCTCCTTGCGCGCCTCGGCGCTGTAGACCGTGGTGATGGCATTGGCCATCAGGTTTTCCAGCTCCAGCGTCTCGACCAGATCGGAGTTCCAGATCATCGAGCGGTCGGACACTTTGATGTCCTTCAACTCGCCCCAGATCTGCGAAACGCGCTTGCAGCCGCTTTCGAGGGACTCCTGCGTGCGGAATACGGCCGCGTCTTCCTGCATCGCCTTCTGCATCTTTTCACGCAAGCTGGCCGTCGGCGTCGAGCCATTGGCGTGGCGCAGCCGGTCGAAGCGGTCCATGATCTTTTCGACCGAGGCTTCGTTGGGCGAAGGGATCGCCGACTTGCGGTCGATGACCTGGCCGGCGCGGATCGCGGCCGCGCGGCCGAACACCACAAGATCGATCAGCGAATTCGAACCGAGCCGATTGGCACCATGCACTGAGGCGCAGCCGGCTTCGCCGACAGCCATCAATCCGGGCGACACCTGGTCTGGATTGATCGCCGTCGGATTGAGCACCTCGCCCCAGTAATTGGTCGGCACGCCGCCCATATTGTAGTGGACCGTGGGCAGCACCGGAATCGGCTCCTTGGTGAGGTCGACACCGGCAAAGATCTTGGCCGATTCCGAAATGCCCGGCAGCCGCTCATGCAGGACGGCGGGATCGAGATGGTCGAGATGCAGGAAGATGTGGTCCTTGTTCTTGCCGACGCCGCGACCCTCGCGGATTTCCAGCGTCATGCAGCGCGAGACGACGTCGCGCGAGGCAAGGTCCTTGGCTGACGGCGCATAGCGCTCCATGAAGCGCTCGCCCTCGGAATTGACGAGATAACCGCCCTCGCCGCGCGCGCCCTCGGTGATCAGGCAGCCGGCGCCATAGATGCCGGTCGGGTGGAATTGCACGAACTCCATGTCCTGCAGCGGAAAGCCGGCACGCGCGGCCATGCCGCCGCCGTCGCCGGTGCAGGTGTGCGCCGAGGTGGCCGAGAAATAGGTGCGGCCATAGCCGCCGGTCGCCAGCACCACCATCTTGGCCGAGAAGCGGTGGATGGTGCCGTCATCCAGGTTCCAGGCGAGAACGCCGGTGCAGGTGCCGTCCGGCTCCATGATCAGGTCGAGCGCGAAATACTCGATGAAGAACTGCGCGTTGTTCTTCAGCGACTGTCCGTAAAGCGTGTGCAGGATGGCATGGCCGGTGCGGTCGGCGGCGGCACAGGTGCGTTGCACCGGCGGGCCTTCGCCATAGTTCATCATGTGGCCGCCGAACGGCCGCTGGTAGATCTTGCCCTCTTCGGTGCGCGAAAACGGCACGCCATAATGTTCGAGCTCGTAGACCGCGGCCGGCGCTTCGCGCACCAGATATTCCATGGCGTCGACATCGCCCAGCCAGTCCGAGCCCTTGACGGTGTCGTACATGTGCCACTGCCAGGAATCGGGACCCATGTTGGACAGCGAGGCGGCAATGCCGCCTTGCGCCGCCACCGTGTGCGAGCGGGTCGGGAACACCTTGCTGATGCAGGCGGTGCGCAGGCCCTGTTCGGCCATGCCGAGCGTGGCGCGCAGGCCGGCGCCGCCGGCGCCAACGACCACCACGTCGAACTTGTGGTCGACAAAGGTATAGCCTGCCGTGTTGGCTTGTTTCGCGTCCTTGGCCAACTCAGCCTCCGAATGCCAGCTTGAGCAGGGCGAAGATCGAGGCGACGCCGACCGCTATGGTGAAAAATGTATTGAGCGCGATCAGCGCCAGCTTCATGCCTTCGCCATGCACGTAATCCTCGATGATCACCTGCATGCCGAGCCGCATATGGGTAAGCCCGGAAATAAGCACCAGGGCCATCACCAGCGCGACGAACGGGTTGGCAAGAGCTGCCCGCACATGTGCGTAGTCGGCGCCGTTGAGCGCGATCAGGAAGCCGACGAAGAACAGGATCAGCGGGATGTTGGCGATCGCGGTCAGGCGCTGGCGCCAGAAATGCCCGGTGCCCTCGCGGGCGGAGCCGAGGCCGCGGACCCTCGCCAGCGGCGTGCGCATGTCGGTGTTTTTGCCGCTCATGGTCAGGCTCCCCGCGCCATATAGCCGGCGATCCAGATCAGCAGCGTGAGCAGGATCGAGCCGGCCAGCGTCGCCCAGGCGATCTTCGAGGCGGTATGCTTCTCGAGGCCGGCGCCGGTGTCCCAGACCAGATGGCGCACGCCACCCAGCATATGGTGCATCAGCGCCCAGGTGTAGCCGAACAGGATGAGCCGGCCGAGCCAGGTGCCGAAGGCCCAATTGGCCCAATCGAAAGTCGCCTGCGAGCTGGCCGCCGCCATCAGCCACAGGGCGACCAGCAGCGTGCCGAAATACAGCGCCCCACCGGTGATGCGGTGAATGATCGACATCGTCATGGTGATCGGCGGCCGGTACACGGTGAGGTGCGGCGAAATCGGCCGTTCACGTCTGGCAAATTCGCGGGTGGCTGGTGATTTGCTCATGGCTCCCCCAGTTCGGCGTCTCTCTGGAGCCTCAGGTGGAAATGCGGCATTGCCGCTTCCGGTTGCGACTTCGGACAGCCGGTTTCTAATGCTCTTTTTGCACCGCGTCAAAGCCAGAAAACCGTTTCGAAAACGTAATTTAGTCTGACTAAAAGGCCGGCTTAGGCTTCAATCGATTAGGCCGGGAGGCCCGAAGCCGGCTCGATATCGCTGCAGTGCAACATGTCTGGCCCAAGGGCCCGGCGGTGTTGAGATTAGCCCTAGCGTTTGCAGGTCTGCGGCGTCGACCCCTTCTTCATCACCAGCGCCTCGCGTCCGTCGATCACGATTGCGTCATGCGTGGCCGCCTGGTAGCGGCTGCTCTGGTTGGCGGGCGACGCCGCAAACTCCTCGGTCGCGCCATCGGACCCGACCACACGCAACGACGTGCCTAGATTTTGGATGGAGATCATACCGTTGTTGCCGCATCGGTAGGTGGCCGTGCCTATGCCGGATCGCGGCGCGGTAAGGTCGGTGATGATCTTGGCTGCAGCTGCCGGAGGCGCCGCGGCTGCGACGGACTGCTGAGCCGGCGCAGGTGAGACGACGACGGTATTGGCCGCCTTCGGCCCACTGTCCTGTGGCACACAG
>NZ_RZPQ01000382.1:0-5596 GCF_003999135.1 Mesorhizobium sp. M7A.F.Ca.CA.004.06.1.1
CATTAATTGCTGCCGCCGAACGAACCGCCGATGATGACAGTCATCTTCGGCACCCTGGCGGTGGCGACCGCCATCACCAGCTTGGCGCCGTCCTTGGCGATGCCGCCTGCTTCATATTTTCGACCGACCATGAAGCCGGTGATGTTCTGCAGGAAGACAAGCGGGATCTTACGCTGGCAGCACAGCTCGATGAAGTGCGCGCCCTTCACAGCGCTTTCGGAAAACAGCACGCCGTTGTTGGCGATCATGCCGACCGGCATGCCATGCAGATGGGCAAAGCCGGTGATCAGCGTGGTGCCGTAATTCTGCTTGAACTCGTCGAATTCGGAACCGTCGACGATGCGCGCGATCACCTCGCGGACGTCATAGGGCTGGCGCAGGTCGGTAGGCACGATGCCGTACAGTTCATCCGCGGGATGAAGCGGCGGAATCGATTTCTGTAAGTTCAGACTTACAGTCTTGTTCCGATTCAGGTTTTTGACGATGCGTCGGCAAATGGCGAGCGCATGGTCGTCGTCGAGTGCATAGTGGTCGGCAACACCGGAAAGCCGCGTGTGCACATCGGCGCCGCCGAGATCCTCGGCGCTGACGTCTTCACCAGTGGCCGCCTTCACCAGCGGCGGACCGCCGAGGAAGATGGTCGCCTGGTTGCGCACCATGATCGTCTCGTCGGACATCGCCGGCACATACGCTCCGCCCGCCGTGCAGGAACCCATGACGCAGGCGATCTGCGGAATGCCTGCGGCGGACATGTTGGCCTGGTTGTAGAAGATGCGGCCGAAATGCTCACGGTCGGGAAACACCTCGTCCTGGTTGGGCAGGTTGGCGCCGCCGCTGTCGACGAGGTAGATGCAAGGCAGATTGTTCTGCAGCGCGATCTCCTGCGCCCGCAAATGCTTCTTCACGGTCAGCGGATAGTAGGTGCCGCCCTTCACCGTGGCGTCGTTGACGACGACCATGACTTCGGTGCCTTCGACGCGGCCGATGCCGGCGATCATGCCGGCCGAAGAGATCTCCTCGCCATACATCGACCATGCCGCGAACTGGCCGATCTCGAGGAAGGGCGAGCCGGTGTCGAGCAATTGCGCCAAGCGCTCCCGCGGCAACAGCTTGCCGCGCGAAACATGCCGTTCGCGCGCTTCCTCCGAGCCGCCGCGCTCGACGGCCGCCGCCTTCTCCGCAATGTCGGCGACCAGCGCCCGCATGCGCTCGGCATTGGCACGGAAGGTTTCGGAGGAGGGGGAGATCTGGGTTTGCAATGGAGCCATGTCCAACCCCTACATCTGCGCCAGGAGTTTGCCGTTGCGGCGTTCGAAAATCTTGTCGGACAGCAGATTGAAACCGTCCTTGAACGTAACGTCTATCATCTGCCTGGCCGCGCTTTGGGCTTGCGGATTGCCTGCATCGAAGACGAACAACTGGTCTCGGCGTGGCAGAGCGAACAAAACATCGCCAGGAAACTGTGGTTTGATTGACAACCAGAAATCGTCAAAAAGTATAAGGCTTGTGGACAACATAGTATTGCCGTCGACATAATACAGGCACGCTAACGCGGCTTCTCCGTCGGAAACAATTCTAGGAAGCCATTTCTTTACGTTGTCCAGCGCAACGACCCGCAAATCCGAAAGCGCCCGACCTGGGAAGTCTTTTGGTGCCACGGGTGACACCGAATCCGGAAGGTCGACCATATAGACAACCGAGATCTCACCAACCAGCGGTTCATACAACAAATCCAAACCCATCGATTTGAGGTGCTCGACATATTGCTGGGTCCGGATCACCGCGATGAGATTTTCTTCGCTCGCCTTGGTCGGTCGCGTTTCGGTGAGGCTTCGGACAAGTCTGTCTATAGCCGCATCAGCGTCCTCGTCGGGGTATGAGTTTAAGTAGCCGAACACGTTTGTGACGTCGGGCGTCACTTCCACGCCGCCGATTTTTGCACTGATCTTTGCGGGATCCGATGGGTCTACGATAGCGCTATCGACACCCGGCTGCCGTTTGAGTGCGGCGATTACGAGCCCTCTGAATTCCGCAATGTCAGAGAAGCGCCGCTTCTGCGCCTTGGCTTGTCCGAGAAAGCCCGCAATTGAGGAAAACAAAGCCATCGCAAATATTCCCCGCCTTGTGATTGGATGCGCCAATGAGAGGATCATCTATGGCCCTGCTTATCTCTCAATACTCGCAAAACTACAGCCTCCCACGAGATGGGTGTTTGACGTGTCAAGCAATCCGCAGTCCGGCACACTTGCATTCCCTTGCTAGGCATCACATCCCCTCGGCCATGATCTCGCGGCCGATCAGCCAGCGGCGGATTTCGCTTGTGCCGGCGCCGATCTCGTAGAGCTTGGCGTCGCGCAGCAGGCGGCCGGTCGGATAGTCGTTGATATAGCCATTGCCGCCAAGCAGCTGGATGGCGTCGAGGGCCATCAGCGTCGCCTTCTCGGCGGCAAACAGCACGCAGCCGGCGGCGTCCTTGCGTGTCGTCTGGCCGCGGTCGCAGGCGGCGGCAACGGCATAGACATAGGCGCGCGCGGCATTCATCACCGTGTACATGTCGGCCAGCTTGCCTTGCACCAGCTGGAACTCGCCGATCGCCTGGCCGAACTGCTTGCGCTCATGCACGTAGGGGATCGCCACGTCGAGGCATGCCGCCATCAGGCCGATCGGGCCGCCGGCAAGCACGGTGCGCTCATAGTCGAGGCCCGACATCAGCACCTCGACGCCACGGCCCTCCTCGTGCAGCACGTTTTCGAACGGCACTTCGACATCCGAAAAAACCAGTTCGCCGGTATTGGAGCCGCGCATGCCGAGCTTGTCGAGCTTTTGCGCCACGGAAAACCCGGCCATCGCTTTCTCGACGATGAAGGCGGTGATGCCGCGCGATTTCAGGTCCGGGTCGGTCTTGGCGTAGACGACCAGGGTCTCGGCGTCAGGCCCGTTGGTGATCCACATCTTGGTGCCGTTGAGCACGTAGCGGTCGTTGCGCTTTTCGGCACGCAGCTTGAGCGAGACGACGTCCGAGCCGGCGCCGGGTTCCGACATCGCCAGCGCGCCGACCCGCTCGCCCGAGCACAGTGGCGGCAGGAATTTTCCCTTCTGCGCTGGCGTTCCCCAGCGGTTGATCTGGTTGACGCAGAGATTGGAATGAGCACCATAGGAGAGGCCGACCGAGGCCGAAGCGCGCGAGATTTCCTCGACGGCGATCACATGCGCGAGATAGCCCATGCCGCTGCCGCCGAAATCGGGATCGGCCGTGATGCCGAGCAGGCCGAGCGCACCGAGTTCACCCCACAGATGCGCCGGAAATTCGTTCGAGCGATCGATGTCGGCGGCGATCGGAGCGATCCGGTCCTGGGCGAAGCGCCGCACCAAGTCGCGCAGCGCCTCGATCTCCTCGTCATGCCCGAAGCTGAGCGTGTTCGTGTACATTTTTCTCCTCCCTGCGCATGACCCCGAAAATCGACTTTGATTTTCGGAAAGGGATCATGCGCGAAATCAAAATGCTGCAGCGTCCTTTGCGCGCCCGAAGGGGCGCGCGGCGCTGTAGGCGTCGATCTTCGCGCCGACGAGCCGCATTGTCATTGAAAGATATGTCGCGGTCACTTCGGCGATCGACAGGCGTTCGCCCGGCCGAAACCAGACGATGACGCCAGTCATCATCTGGATCAGTGCCATGGCGGTCAGCCCGGTGTCGTCGATGCTGAAGGTGCCCGTCTCGGCGCCATCGCGTAAAATAGTGCGCAGTTCCTTTTCGTAGGCAGTGCGCATGCGCAGGATCTGCGTCAGCCGTTCGGGCGACAGGCTGCGCAATTCCATGTTCGACACATGCGTGGCGTGCCGTCGCTCGATATGAAAGGCGATGTGATTGCGCACATAGGCCGAGAGCAGTTGCGCCGAATCTGCGTCCGCCGGGCGGGCTGCTTCCCATGCTGTGGCCAGACCCTCCATGTGCTCGCGCATCAGCGTGAACAGAAGCTCTTCCTTGGTTGGAAAATAGCGGTAGAGCGCGGCCGCCTGGACGCCGACCTCGGCGGCAAGCTGGCGCATCGACATTGCTTCGTAGCCAAACCGCGCGATGAGGTTGACCGCCGCCCCACGGATGGTCGCTTCGGTCTTTTCGCCATCGGATCCGGTCGTGCGCGCCATGTCAGCTCCTCTGTGGAGTGATAATAAAACGAACGTTCGATTAATTCAAGGCGGCGCGCTCAGGCAATGATCCTGAACCCGACAAGAAGGTGTTGTGTTGCCAAGTCCTCGACGTCGACCCTGGAGACCGAAGCCCCGGCCGGCCCTTTCCAGAGGCGCTCGATCATTTTCGAGACCGCCTCATCGAGCCCAGCGATCTGGGCCGTTACAGACCCATCCGCCTCATTGCGGACCCAGCCCGCAAGGCCAAGGCTCGTGGCCTGATCCCGAGCCCAGGCCCTGAAGCCGACGCCTTGCACATTGCCGTAGACCCGCGTCAGCACTTCCCTGCGACGATCAGCCATGAATCTCTCCAAGCCTGTCTCGTTTTGAATCTGGCGCGTGGCGTGAGGAATGCAACCTGGGAACTGCGCGCGAGCGCAATGGCTGGCCTCTCTGGCTCAAAATTTAATTGACTCCGTCCACTAATTTTGGAAAATACGGCTGCCTTAGGAATGGCTGCGGATGTTGGACGAACGCAACGCATTGGTGGCCGATGTCAGGCGCTTCAATCGCTTCTACACGCGCACCGTCGGCCTTCTCGACGAGACGCTGACACAAAGTGCATTCACTTTGACCGAGGCGCGCGTGCTGTTCGAACTGGGTCACCGCAGCAACCCGGCTTCCGCCGAAATCGCCGGGGAGCGAGGTTTCCTGGCTGGTGCTTTTCGGCTGGAGAATGGCCCGGCGGCCTCCGAAATATCAAGACAGTTGCGTGTCGATGCCGCCTATCTGACGCGGATCCTGCGCAAGTTTGCGGGCCAGGGGCTGACCGAGGCCAGAACGGACCCGGCTGACCGGCGCCGAAGGGTGCTCTCGCTGACCTCACGAGGCGAGGCAGCGCTTGCCAGACTGCAGGCGGCGGCCGATCGGGACACGGCGCGGCTGATCGAAAGCGTCCCCGACGACAGGTTGCATGAACTGCGCAGCGCCTTGCGCAAGGCGGGGGAATTGCTGGGCGATCGCACCCGTGACAGCAGCGAGGTGACGTTGCGGCCGCATCGCGTCGGCGATGTCGGCTGGGTCGTGCAGCGCCAGGCCCAACTTTATGCCGAGGAATATGGCTGGACGATCGAGTTCGAGGCCATGCTCGCCGAGATCGGCGCCGATTTCATTCGCAATTTCGTGCCCGGCCGCGATTTCTGCTGGATCGCAGAGCGCGGTGGTGAGCCGGTCGGCGCGGTGTTCCTGGTTCATCAGGACGACGAAGTGGCCAAGCTGAGAATGCTGCATGTCGAGTCGTCGGCGCGCGGCCTCGGCATCGGCAAACGACTGGTCGCGGAATGCGTGAACCAGGCCCGGGCTTGCGGCTACGCCAAGCTGGTGCTGTGGACCAACGACATCCTCGTCGCGGCGCGCGCAATTTACGAACGCGCCGGCTTCAGGTTGGTCTCGCAGGAGCACCACCACA
>NZ_RZPQ01000383.1:0-5563 GCF_003999135.1 Mesorhizobium sp. M7A.F.Ca.CA.004.06.1.1
CTTCTTGGCCAAATCCGTCAGCGCCGCCTGGTTGGCGACCTTCGGGCCGCCGCCCTTTGCCGCCTGCGCATTCTCATCCGCCTTCAATTGCGCGAGCTTGGCGTTCTTCTCGGCTTCGGTGAACTGAGGCGCCGCCACTTGCGGCTTGATGTTCAGGTTCGGAAAGGTGCCGGTATCCTTCGGCCCCGTACCCGCAGCGACAGGCGTCGGGCCATTCGTGTTGGTGCTCGAGCACCCGGCAATCCCGATGAGGACGATCGCCGCGCCGATGCGGCAAAAATGTCCGGCACCGAAAAAAACAGTTTCGCCAATATTAATCGTCATATTGTTTCCTTGGCAGCCGAGGTAGAGCGAGATTGGCCCGGTCGGATGTCCCATGTTAATATGTCAAGAAAAGGCCTCGGGAGGAACCCCGCCAACCATGTCCAAAACACCCGATTCGGGCAAAGCGGAAGATGACGAGCCTTCGACCGTCGAGCAATATCTGGTGAAGGACCCGGAACGCTTCGCCCTGAACATGGCGCGCATGATCGAGCAGGCCGGCAAGGCCGCTTCCGCCTGGGCCGAGCCGCGCGAAAAAGGCGACGTGCGCGACCATGTCGCCGAGCCCGTTGTCGATATGGTGAAGACCTTTTCCAAGCTCAGCGAATACTGGCTTGCCGATCCGCAGCGCGCGCTGGAAGCGCAGACGCGGCTGTTCTCCGGCTATATGACGGTCTGGGCCAACGCCATTCAGCGCACCAGCAACGCCGCGCAAGACACCGAAGACGCGGTCAAGCCGGAGCGCGGCGACAAGCGGTTCCTCGACCCGGAATGGGGCCGCAACGCCTTCTTCGATTTCCTCAAGCAGGCCTATCTCGTCACCTCGCGCTGGGCGGCCGATCTGGTCGAGCACGCCGAAGGCCTTGACGAGCACACCCGCCACAAGGCCGGCTTTTACGTCAAGCAGGTGTCCAACGCCATCTCGCCGTCGAATTTCATCCTGACCAATCCGGAACTGTTCCGTGAAACCGTCGCGTCGAACGGCGAAAACCTGGTGCGCGGCATGAAGATGCTGGCCGAGGACATCGCCGCCGGCAAGGGCGACCTGAAGCTGCGGCAGGCTGACTACTCACCCTTCGAGATCGGCAGGAACATCGCCACCACTCCCGGCAAGGTGGTCGGCCGCAGCGACGTCGCCGAAATCATCCAGTACGACCCGGCGACCGAGACGGTGCTCAAGCGGCCCTTGCTGATCTGCCCGCCATGGATCAACAAATTCTACATCCTCGATTTGAACCCGCAGAAATCCTTCATTCGCTGGGCGGTTGAACAGGGCCACACCGTGTTCGTCATCTCCTGGATCAATCCGGACGAGCGCCACGGCACCAAGAGTTGGGAAGCCTATATCCGCGAGGGTCTGCAATACGGCCTCGACACCGTCGAGAAGGCCACCGGCGAACGCGACGTCAACGCGATCGGCTATTGCGTTGGCGGCACGCTTCTGGCGGCGGCACTGGCGCTGATGGCGCAAGAGGGCGACGACCGCATCAAGTCGGCGACCTTCTTCACCACGCAGGTCGACTTCACCCATGCCGGCGACCTGAAAGTGTTCGTCGACGAAGAACAGGTCGCCGCTGTGGAAAAGTCGATGAGCGAAAAAGGCTATCTCGACGGCACCAAGATGGCGACCGCCTTCAACATGCTGCGCTCAGGCGACCTGATCTGGCCCTATGTCGTCAACAACTACATGCGCGGCAAGGATCCCCTGCCCTTCGACCTGCTCTACTGGAATGCAGATTCCACCCGCATGGCGGCGGCCAATCACTCTTTCTACCTGCGCAACTGCTATCTTGAGAACAACCTTTCGCAAGGCACGATGGAACTGGCGGGTCACACGGTTTCGCTTGGGGACATCACCATCCCGGTCTACAACCTCGCCTCCAAGGAAGATCACATCGCGCCGGCGCTTTCGGTGTTCCTCGGTTCGAAATATTTCGGCGGCACGGTCGAGTATGTGATGGCCGGGTCGGGCCATATCGCAGGGGTCGTCAATCCGCCGGCATCCAACAAATACCAGTACTGGACCGGGGGTACGCCGACGGGCGACTTCAGCCAGTGGATAGCCAATGCCACCGACCATCCAGGATCCTGGTGGCCGCACTGGCAAGACTGGATAGAGGCCAAGGACAACACCCGCGTGCCTGCCCGCAAACCGGGCAAGCATATGAAAACCTTGGGTGATGCTCCCGGCACCTATGTGAAAGTACGTGTGTAACGGACTGTAATGTGTGGTGAGTTGACGGACCGCCAAAAGCGGGCGAAATGGTGTCGTCAACCATCAAGCGGCCGTAATTCGACAATCACCGCAAAAATACTTCCAGGCTTGCGGATTTGACACAGGTCTCGTTTCCGGATCGGAGACAAAGGTCACCTTGGCATCGACGCATGCGTGTGGCGCCAAGGATATACCGACCGGACATCGAGGGGGAATTTGACTTTGAAATCAGCAGGATGGAGCCTCGCAAAGGGAGAACGCCGCGCCATTGTGGCAGCGCTCTGCTCCTTGCTTCTGGCCTCCTGCACTTCGGCTGGCGACCCGACAATGTCGGTCGGAATGCCCGGTTACAATGCCACCGCATCGGATATGAATGCTGCCTCAAGTGGCAAGTCGGCCGCTGTCGCCGATTCGTCCGAGGTCACGACCGAGCAGACGACCGTGATGACGGCGAGCGATACGGCGCTGCCTGAAAAAGTCGCCTACGTGCCTATGTCCAAACCGGGAGCTGCCTTTCCGCTGACCACGCCGGCGGGCGCCGAAACCATCGTTGGAAACACGCCGCAATCGCTGACGCAGCAGGCACAGACCGCGCCGCAAACCGACGCGGTCGCCCAGCAGATTGCCGCGGTCGACGGCGACGTGGCGGCGCCGAAGCCCGCTGCCGCTCCGGCCATGAACAACCCGGTCTATGTGACGGCTGGCGAGATGCCGCAGGCCGAAGCACCAAAGAAGAAAGGCTTCCTCGCCTCGATGTTTGGCGCAACGCCAGCCTCGGCGACACCAGCCCCCATCATCAGCAACGCCCGGACGGGCGAGCAGCCCCCGGCGCAGGCAAAAGCGACGCCAGCAGCGGCAAAGCCGATCATCACGCTGGCCTCGGCCAATTCCACGGCCAAGCCGGTGCAACTGGCTTCGCTCGGCGACGATAGCAATCACATCACGGGTAGCGACGCCCTGCCCGGCGTGCGCCAGACGGCCCTGTTCGAGATCAAGCGCAAGTCCGGCCTCGACGACGAAAGCGACGTCGACCTCAACGAGGATGAGGGGCCAATCGGCGGCTCCTATCAGGTTGCGTCAGCCGCCGGCATGGCCCGGTTGGCGCCCAACGGGCTGCTCAAGCAGAACGAGAGCGTCGATGTGGCCTGCCTGAAGCCGTCGCTGGTGCGCGTGCTGAAGACGATCGAAGGCCACTACGGCCGCAAGATGACGGTGACGTCGGGCTATCGCGACCCGGCCCGCAACCGGCGCGCCAACGGGGCCAAGAATTCGCTGCACATGTATTGCGCCGCCGCCGATATCCAGGTTCCCGGCGTTTCGAAATGGGAACTGGCGAGCTACATCAGAAGCATGCCCGGCCGCGGCGGCGTCGGCACGTACTGCCACACAGAATCGGTTCACGTCGACGTCGGCCCCGAGCGCGACTGGAACTGGCGCTGCCGCCGGCGCAGCGGCGGTGACGGCTAGTCTAGCAGACGGTCTTAGGCCTATTAGCAGCCAAGATCGTACCGGTGACCATTCTGAGCATTCGGGATTAGCCGAAGCCTCCCACAAACTTCGTCATCCTAGGGCGAAGTAGGGCGAGGCTCCGTCGCGGAGACCCTGGGATGACGAAACGATGGGTGTCGCCGCTAATTATCAAAGCCTGCCAACCCTCGGGAAATCGTTGATTTGGCTGGCCCGGAAAAAAGTTGTCCAAGGTGGCACCTGACGGGTTGCCGGTTGCGCACAACACCAGTATAAGCCGCTTCGTCTGAGCGCGCCCATCGTCTAGCGGTTAGGACACCGCCCTTTCACGGCGGTAACAGGGGTTCGATTCCCCTTGGGCGTACCAGAAAAATAATGCGTTTAGCGCAAACCTCCCTCCCAATGTGGCCAATTTCGCCTGGCTCTCTGCCGCGGTCTTCAACTGACGCGCAGTCTTCCGCGATCACACCATAGGCTAACGCGGCCACACAGGTCATAATCCTGCTACAAAGTGGTCGATTCCTCAGGGATGTAGCCGCTCCAAGAGCCCGCCGCAGGTCGCCCCCGTGGCGGGCTTTTCATTACACGGTCGAGTTGGGTTCTCGGGCACCGCGACAATGAGAAAGCCCCGCAGTGGTAAGCCCGCATTTATTGCCTGGTTTCCCGGCTTTAAACAGCTGACTGCGAGGTGTACGGATTCGGGCAAAAAAGCCGGATACTACCTGATTAAGGCGAGCCACCACGGTCAAAGAGTGGGTGTTGCAACCCCCTCGAGCGCAATGATCCTGGTGTTGGCGCAACGCTTCCGGATTTCAATAAGGCGGGCGTATTCCGCCGAATTGTACCAGCCCATCAACGACGTCATGTCGGGGAATTCGATAATAACCAAACGGTGTGGCTCCCAATCGCCCTCCAAGACTTTGGTCGCACCGCCACGACCTAGATATCTCCCACCATAACGCTCCTCGGTGGCTGGCACATCCCGCCGGTATTCCTCGAACGCGGCAGCGTTCTTTACGTCTACATCCGCTATCAGATAAGCGGCCATTTGCGCTTCCTCCTTCTCGACGGCGCCCGACCGTTACGCTCCGGTCGCGGGGGCGACGCCCGCCGGTCAAGACGCCCCTCTTCAGCGCTTCACCGGCAACCGCCGATGCGAAGTCAAAAGCCTGTTATAATCCACGGATTGGCGTCGTATCCGAGGCGCGGCTCTGCTTTTGCGCCGCTATCTCCCGATTTGGCGGTTCCGGTGAAACCACAGTCCAGATTTGGTGCGGACTTCTTGGCTGACGGGTTGGTGGAACATAAAGCGGCGGCGTCACTGACCGCCGCCTTCTTTTCCTTGGCAACAGCGACACCAGCCGCAGCGAAAACGACAGCCGCGCAAAATACAGCCACTCTCATTGGAACCCCCACATTGCACCCGACGGATGGTCGGACATGACCTAGCGTCACCTTAATATTAGCACTACGAAATATATTATCTAGCCCCGTGCCATCAAAAGCAGGCTGAGTGCCAAGCTTGCATCGTGACCGCCAAAACCGGTGCCGATCTGGACACCAGCCGGCATGAGTCGCATTCTGCTCGTGGAGAAAGACGTGGATCGACAAAACACAGGGGCTGATCAGGCCAAACGCTGGCGGGACCGGGCCCTGCGCAGTCGCCGGAGGCGTCTGTCACACAACATTGTGTCGTGGGCGCTGATCCTCAATGGCGATAACCATTCTCGGTGGTCTGATCGCGCTCAAGGCGTACAAGTAAGCAGAGCCCCAGCGCGCGAGGCTATCAGGCCGCAGCCTAGCCGCTGCCAAGCAGCGGCACGGTAACGGTTGTCGCGT
>NZ_RZPQ01000384.1:0-5547 GCF_003999135.1 Mesorhizobium sp. M7A.F.Ca.CA.004.06.1.1
GTAGTGAGCAAGCAGTACTTCGTGTGATGAATGAGAAAGGCCGGCTCGCGCTGGCCTTTTTCATATTGTCCGAGCGCCGTGGCGTTCGAGTCCGATCGATTTGTCGCGCAAAGCCTGCGGCACTGTCCCGGCTTGATAGGAGCGGGCGGTGGCTCTAAGAAGCAGGCCATGTCCATTTGGGATCGCCTCGGCGAATTCATCACCCGCGTTTCATCCTCAGCCTCGTCGGGTGTCGCCGACGTGGTCGAGGCCGTGCGCACGGTTTTCGCCGGCGATGCGGATTTGCGCCGGCGTGTCGCCTTTTCGGTGGCGATGATCGCGCTGTCGGCCAAGATGGCCAAGGCCGATGGTATCGTCACCCAGGACGAGGTGCGCGCCTTCCAGGAAATATTCGAAGTGCCGCCGAAGGAGACGCGCAATGTGGCGCGTCTGTTCGATCTCGCCCAGCGCGACGTGGCCGGTTTCGAGACCTATGCAGAGCGGATGGCGCAGATGTGCGGTTCCGGGCATTCCAATTGTGTGATGCTGGAAGACATACTCGACGGTCTGTTCCACATCGCCAAGGCCGACGGGCTGGTGCACGAGCGCGAAGGCCACTTCCTGCACCGCATCGCCGAGATTTTCCGCATCGACGAAGCGCATTACGAGACCATCATGGCGCGACATGTCAACCTGGGCGCCGGGGATCCTTATGTCGTGCTTGGCATCGAGCGCGGCAAGCCGTTCGAAGAGGTCAGGAAGCGCTATCGCAAGCTGGTTTCCGACAATCATCCGGACCGGCTGATCGCGCGCGGCCTGCCTCAGGAATTCATCAAGATCGCGACCACCAGGGTGGCGGCGATCAACGTTGCCTACGAGATGATCGAGCGGGGCCTGCGCCACGCATGAGCGGCTTTCTGCCCGACGAGCCACGTGCCGAAGTCAGGGTATCGCCGAATTTCGGCCCGCGGCGCGAGACGCCCAGGCCTGACATGATCGTGCTGCACTACACCGGTATGGCGACCGGCGCCGGGGCCGAGGCCTGGCTTTGCGACCCGGCCAGCGAGGTCTCGTCACATTATCTCGTCCACGAGAATGGCCATATCGTGCAGATGGTCAGGGAAAGCGACCGCGCTTGGCATGCCGGCAAGAGTTCGTGGTTCGGACGGGCCGACATCAATTCCTGTTCGGTCGGCATCGAGATCGTCAATCCAGGGCATTCGCTGGGCTATCCCGGTTTTCCCCGGCGGCAGATCGATGCGGTGATCGCGCTGTGCCGTGGGATCGCCGGTCGGCATTCGATCGCCGCCGAGCGGGTACTCGCGCATTCTGATGTTGCGCCGGGGCGCAAGATCGATCCCGGCGAGAAGTTTCCGTGGCGGACGCTGTTCGAGGCCGGTGTTGGCCATCTCGTGGCGGCCGCGCCCGTCAGGCGAGGCGCCACTCTGACAACCGGCGATACCGGCGGCGACGTCGAAGCGTTGCAGTCGATGCTGGCCCTCTACGGCTATGGCGTTGAAATATCGGGCATTTTCGACCGGCAGACGGAGGCGGTGGTCGAGGCCTTCCAGCGTCATTTCCGGCCGCGCAAGGTGGACGGCGTTGCCGACGGCTCGACGCTGCGGACGCTGCAAAGGCTGCTTGCTTCCATGAGGCGCTGACCCCCGGGAGAGCCTCTCCCAAGCAATTCTTTCCAATCCTTAAGTTACAAGCTGTCACTCAAAGTGACTTGCCTGGCCTTGTTTGACACCAATTCGGGCGTCAAACGGCTGACGTGTAGATGTCGGACCCCAAGCCCCCCGGGTTGTTCCGACGTTGGTTAGGCGTTGCTGCGTGAACATCTTCGCGCGGTTCAGACAGAACAGGATCACATGCAGAAATTTACCGTTTTAACGGCAGCTCTTGCTGCCGGCGTAATGACTTTTGCCTTCAGTGCCGCAGATGCCGCGCCCCTCAGCCCGCGAGCCGATCAAGGGCCTGTCGTGGCATCCGCGAAAAGCGGCAAGGCCCCACAGGCCAGAAGCGGCAAGGCAGGCCACGACGCCAAGGCGACGAAGCGGGCTTCCGCGAAAATGGAAAAAGCAAGCTGGTCCAAGCCGAAGAAGTCCGCCAGAAAGCAGACGAAGCGTGGCCGAAAAACCGTCGACATGACGGCAACGGCGTCGATCGGTGTCCGGAACGCGGCAGCCTCGGCG
Source organism: Mesorhizobium sp. M7A.F.Ca.CA.004.06.1.1 (assembly GCF_003999135.1). NCBI lineage: Bacteria > Pseudomonadati > Pseudomonadota > Alphaproteobacteria > Hyphomicrobiales > Phyllobacteriaceae > Mesorhizobium > Mesorhizobium sp. M7A.F.Ca.CA.004.06.1.1. Next base: position 2,175 of record NZ_RZPQ01000384.1, read on the forward strand.
GCCGCGGTGGCCAGCAGCGGTCAGTATTCCGCTATCGTTGCCCGCTATGCGGCGATCGAAGGCGTTCCGGTATCGCTCGCCTCGGCGGTTATCCAGATCGAAAGCAACTACCGGCCCAACATCGTTGGCGGCGCCGGCGAGATCGGCTTGATGCAGATCAAGCCGGCCACGGCTCGGATGATGGGCTATAGCGGCTCCGCCAAGGGCCTGTTCGATCCCGACACCAACATCAAATACGGCATGAAATACCTTGCCATGGCGCGGAGCCTCGGCGGCGGCACGACCTGCGGCACCATTCTGAAATACAATGCCGGCCACGCCGCAACGCGGATGAACCCGGTGTCGGCCGCCTATTGCGGCAAGGTCAAGGTGCAGATGGCTGCGCTGGGATCGCCCGCATAAGTCTGCTTTTTCGTTTGCGTTTTCGGGCGCGAACCCCTTTATACGCTCTGCCAGCTGGCTGGGCGGCCGCACCCGCAAACGCCGAAAGGTCGTGGGTGAGGAAAGTCCGGGCTCCATGGAAACACGGTGCCGGTTAATGGCCGGCGGGGGCGACCCCAGGGAAAGTGCCACAGAAAGCAAACCGCCACGATCCGGCTTGCCGGATTCGGGGTAAGGGTGAAAGGGTGGGGTAAGAGCCCACCGCGCGACTGGCAACAGGAGCGGCACGGTAAACCCCACCGGGAGCAAGACCGAATAGGGACGGTGCGAGGGGAAACCCTCGAGGGCTGTTTCCGGCTCACCGTCCGGGTAGGTTGCGTGAGGCGCATGGCAACATGCGCCCAAGATGAATGGCCGCCACGTTCTCGCCCCGCAAGGGGCGGGGGCCATACAGAACCCGGCTTACAGGCCAGCTGGCAATTTCTCTCCCCCGATATCAAGAGAAGTCTCTTGAATTCAGCAGGTTGCGCCCTCGGGCGCGCCTGTTGATTCAAGCCTGCCCGGCCGTTCATCCGTGCGAGCGAGAGTCGGCCATTGCTTGAAACCGGTGCGATTAAATCGTACCATGATCGGGAAATGGTATCGGGAGCCTCTCATGGGACAGGTCGACAAACGCAGCATCACGCTGTCGCCGGAACTGGCGCAGGCGGTGGATGATGTCGTCGCCGCCGGCGAATATGCCTCCGCCAGCGAAGTGATCCGCGATGCGCTGCGGCAATGGAAGGATCGGCGCGATCTCTTCGGCTATACGCTCGATGAGTTGCGCAAGCTGGTGCAGGAAGGGATAGACAGCGGGCCGGGACGATTTGCGTCGATGGATGAAATCAAGGCCGAGGCGCGGAGGCGCTTGCGATCTGACGACGCAGCATGAATTCGCTATTCATCGCCCGGAACGCGCGCGCAGAAGACGATTTGATCGCGATCTGGCTTCATGTTGCACGCGATAGCGAGGTCGCAGCGGATAGGTTGCTCGATCGCATCGAGGCACGGTGGCAGCAACTGGAGACCTATCCCTTCTCCGGCGCGCCGCGCGATGACATCGCGCCCGGCGTCCGTCATCTGCTCGTTGGCGACTATCTCACCTTGTATCGTGTAGGTGACGACGCGATCGAGATCATTCGTGTACTGCACGGCTATCGCAACATAGAAGCCGACGATCTCGGCCCGTGATCGGTCCGGTTAGCCGCCGATCTTGTCCAGCGACGTCTCGATTGCCTTCCAGAGCTCTTCCACCGGCTCGCAGCCGACCGAGAGGCGAACGAAGCCGGCGGCAACGGCATCGCCTCGCTTCAAGCGCCGCTCGGCGGAGGTGTGGACGCCGCCGAAGGATGTCGCGGCCTGCATCAAGGCGCAATTGTTGATGAAATCCTCGGCCTTGTCCTCCGAGGCGAGCTCGAAAGAGATCAGAAAGCCGAAGCGCTCCATCTGGGCACGGGCAAGGTTGTGCGACGGATCGCCTTCCAGTCCGGGATAACGCAGGCCGCTGATTGCCCGGTGGCCCTGCAGCCGCCGCGCGATGACTTCCGCCGAGGAACACATGCGATCGAAGCGCACATCCAGTGTCTCCAGGCCGCGATGCACCAGCCAGGCTTCGAATGGTCCGGGAATGCTGCCGGAAACTTCGCGCCAGCCGGTCACGGCGGCGATGATCTCGGCATTGCGGCTGGCGACATGGCCGAACAGCACATCTGAATGGCCGTTGGGTGCCTTGGTGTCGGCGGCAACGACGATATCGGCGCCATGGTCGAGCGGCCGCTGGCCGAAGGGTGTCATGGTCGTGTTGTCGACCACAAGGATCGCGCCGGCTTTGTGAACAGCATCGGCAACGGCGGCGATATCGCAGATATCCAACCCCGGATTGGCAGGGGTTTCGACAAAGGCGAGGCGATAGCCATCGAAGCCGCCGTCGAGGAAGGTCGAGGTAGGCCTGACATCGTAGGCGATGCCGAGCGGCTTGAGGAAGCGATCGGCCAGCGCTCTTGTCGTGTGGTAGCCGTCCGATGGCAGCAGGATACGGTCGCCAGTCTTGAGCACGGCAAAAAACGCCGCCGAGATTGCCGCCATTCCTGAAGGGAAGGCGACGCAAGGCGCGTCCTCCAGATGGGCCAGCATATGTTCGACCGCGTCCCAGGTCGGGTTGCTGAATCGCCCGTACTGGTTGAAACCGGTGGCGTCGCCGGGCGCATGAAAGATGGCGGCCATGGTCAGTGGCAGGGGAATGGAATCGCCCATGGCAAGCCCGCTGCGACGCAGGTGAGGAAGCGCTGCAGCGCGTGACTTTGCAGTTTCAGACATCGAATTTCCAACCCTGTTTGCGACCGGCGATATGTGGCGAGACGCTATGCCCGGCAGCGGCGCGCGGCAAGGCGCGTCCGGGTGGGCCAGGCGGCTCTAAACGGTTCGTTAGGCTTAATAGACCATAAAGACGAGACGTGTCGGCGAGGCTGCTCTCATTGGTCGCGGCGCGCGTGTTTGTGAAGCCTAATCCCGTTGACGCCCATAGTGCCCCATGATATCCCATCTAGACATCAAAGCCTTCGTTCCGTGTCAGGGTAAAGCGTACGCCAATCGGGCAGCCGCGGCGGCTGCGCGTTTGCCGGTTTTTGCCCGTGCGGATGAGGCTGATGCGGGGCAGGGAGCGCGCTGCGGCGGCGCGTGCGACAAGATGGAGAGGGGTGCGGCGGCGCAAGCGGCTGTAGCGTTTAATGGACCGGTTTCTGTCAAGCACGGTGAGCAGGATCGATGCGAAGGGACGGGTGTCCGTTCCCGCGCATTTCCGTGCGGTCGTGCAGAAGCGCGGCTATTCGGAACTCTATGCGCTGCGCTGCCTGGATCTGCCGGCGATGGATGTCGGCGGGCTCGATCTGCTCGACCGCTACGAGCAGCGCATCGCGCTCGAGGATCCCTTCCTGCAGACGGCGGACGATATGTC
>NZ_RZPQ01000385.1:0-5545 GCF_003999135.1 Mesorhizobium sp. M7A.F.Ca.CA.004.06.1.1
TTCTCGAACCGCTGGTGCGCTGGAAGCCGGATTTCACCTTCGAGCCGGTGCTGCTGCAGAGCTGGGAGATCAATGCGGACGCGACGGAATATGTGCTCAAGGTGCGCCCGGGGGTGAAATGGTCGAACGGCGACGATTTCACCGCCACGGATGTTGCCTTCAACATCACGCGCTGGTGCGAGAAGGATGCCGCCGGCAACTCGATGGCCGGGCGCATGACCGCGCTGATCGATCCCGACACCAAGGTGGCGCGCACTGGTGCCATCGAGGTTCGCGACGGCCACACCGTGGTCCTGAAACTGTCTCAGCCCGACATCACCATCATCCCAGCGATGACCGACTATCCGGCATTGATCGTCCACCACACATTCAATCCGAAGGCGGCGCCACTGTCGGCCAACCCCGTTTGCACGGGCCCGTTCGAACTTAAAAGACTCGATGTCGGCGTTGCTGCCTCGGTGCGCAAGCGGCCGGACGGGTCGTGGTGGGGCGGCGAGGTGTTCCTCGACGGCATCGACTGGACCGACTACGGCACCGACTCGGCCGCCACCGTCTCCGCATTCGAATCCGGTGAGATCGACCTGAATGGGCAGACGCAGTCCTATGACGTCGCCATGCTCGACAGGCTGGGCCTGAAGAAAAGCGAGATCGTCACTGCCGCCACCCTGGTCTCGCGCTGCAACGTCAACGCCAAACCCTATGACGACAAGCGCGTGCGCAACGCCATACAGCTTGCGGTCGACAACGAAGCGGTGCTGCAACTGGGCGCCGACGGCATGGGTATCGTCGCGCAGAACGATCATGTCGGACCGATGCATCCCGAACACGCCGACTTGCCGCCGATCAAACGTGATCCGGTCCGGGCCAGGGCATTGCTCGAGGAAGCCGGCCAGCTCGATTTCGAATTTGATCTGATCTCGGTCGAAGCCGATTACCGCAAGGAAAGCTCCGATGCCGTCGCCCAGCAGATGCGCGACGCGGGCTTCAAGGTGAAACGCACTGTCATCCCGGAATCGGCATTCTGGAACGACTGGACGAAGTATCCCTTCGCGACCACCAATTGGAACGCCCGACCGCTCGGCATCCAGACCTATGCGCTTGCCTACCAGACCGGTTCGGCATGGAACGAGACAGGGTTCGCCGATCCCGACTTCGATGCCAAGGTCCACAAGGCCAACGCCATCGCCGATCCGGAGCAGCGCCGTGCGGTGATGAAGGAACTGCAGGTCATGCTGCAGGATTCCGGCATCATCGTTCAGCCCTACTGGCGAAAGCTGTTCTGCCATATGAAACCTGCCTTGATGGGCTACCAGATGCATCAGGCCTATGAGCAGGACTTCACCCGGGCCTGGCTCGCGGCCTGATCGCGGGCAACCCTTCCGACAGGCGGCGCATTTTCCGGCGCCGCCCTTCGCCTGCTCACCGGGAAAATTGCGCCGAAGCGTCGGCATCAAGGGCGCTCGAGGAGCAGTGCAGGCTTCGCATCGGGCATGATGCACAGGTGCGGCCACACGCGCCATGCCTTGGCAGGTCGGCCGGAATCCCGGGCCGCTGCACCGGACCGGCTGGCACATCAAGCGTGTTAAACATTCTGGTTTCCGCCTCTGTCATCATCAAGCTCCGGTTCATGGCTGGAGCTTACTTTTGACTGATGGAAGTGAAACCCGCTTTCCCGGGCAACGACCTTCCCGAAAACCGGGAGAATTCGCGCTCTTGGTACCGACAGGAACCGAAGCGGCAAGATCGAGCCGCATGAGCGGTCTGCCGCCGCCTGATGTTTATGCCGGATCTCAACAGGTCTCTGCCGCTCAATTGAACTGAATTCGCCTGCTTATTGCGCGGAACTCCAGCCTGTCTCGGGCGTTGGACGCCAATATCTGCAAGATATTTTCCGGTCGACGACAGGCAGTATTATGAAGCTGGCGAAACGCCCCGAGCCACACACGGTCTTCGGACATGAAGCAATTTTGCGGTTGAGATCGCGGAACATGCGGCGTTATTTCCATCCTACCTGGAGACCTTAAATTGCCAGTTCGAATATGCTGCGTCTTTGGCAGCTGGCAATTGCTCAGCCTGGTTGCCTCTCTTCGCCAGTCAACAATGGATGGAAGCTCCCCGGCGGATGAGGAGCATGAGGATTACCTTCTGCTCTATGAAACGGCCGGCGTTTCCGAGCATTTCAAGACCGGTCTTGCTGAACTTGCGTCTACAGTATGGACCTGGAAACGGATCATATGGGCATACGACCTTCTGACGTCCGAGCGTAAATATGGGCAACTGCAAATTTTCCGGATCCATCGTCTGATCCGAGACACAATTGGCATCGACGCGAGTTCCGCGGTTGAAATCTGGGCCTGCTTCGTTAACCGGCCATCGGAAAAAATACTGCTGGACTCATACCCAGAAGCCAAGATCGTTTTGTATGAGGATGGCTTGACGTCATACCTTCCATTCGAAATTTCAACCATGTCATGGCCGCCAGGCACCAGGTTTAGACGGCGCATCACCGGAGCCTTGATTGCAGGACTCTCTACAATTTCACCGGCGTTCCGACTGAGGAAAGCGGCCGACAAGATAGAAAGACACCATCTGAGACGGGTGACAAAGTTTTATTCTTTGCTCCACGAAATCCCCATTCACGATGCTCTGGAGAACGTACCAAGATTTCAGGTCGGCGCTTCGCTGATGCGCGACGTAATAGATGAAGCCTGCAGGGATGCGCTTTCCGGCGGCAATGAACATTGCCGTGCGTCAGCCAACCCACGGATCCTGCTGCTCGGCCAGGCATTGTCGCGAAACGGCATAATGTCGTACGCGCACGAGGCGGCGATCTATAGACGCATTGCGGAGCAGATCGTTGAGAGAGGATACGACGTCGTCTGGAAGGAACATCCCAGAATAAGCACGCCCTTCTTCCCCGAATTGCTGGATACCATCGGCAATGTGACGGCCGACGCCAGCACCAGGATCATGGAGGCGAACCTTCCGCACATATATCCGATAGAGCTTGTCGTATCCCGGATGAACATTGTTGGGTGCGTCTCCGGCACGTCAGCTGCCCTTCTCTACCTGAAGTGGCTTTACGGCATCAAAACATACACATTTGCGGAAACCTTGATCCCCCTGATGACTGGCGCGGATATTCTGATGAGCGAAATGGTGAAAGCCCATGCGGAGCCCTTTTCAGGGCTCCAATCTTTGAACGCAACCAAGGATCCGTTGAAAGGCGGCAGCCCCGAACAGGTTGAACACGATCCTTTGAATCCAACTCAGGCAAACTCGATCTGAGACACCATCGATGTCAAAGCCGCTTTCAGTCCTTCAACGTGCCACCAGGGCCGACGTTCGATCAGAGCCGTTTCCACACATCATCCTGCGCGACGCCCTTCCCCTCGATCTCTACCAGGAGTTGGCCGACACGTTTCCCGCTCCGGAAGCGCTCGAAATTGATACGCGCCGCAACAACACCAGATGGGACTATGAGGCCCACCGCGTTCGGTCGAACGAAGCTGTGCCGCAAATATGGCGCGATTTTATCGCCTACCACGTATCTCAAGCATTTTTCGACGAACTCGCCGACCTGTTCTACGACGATATTCACAAGCTTTACCCTGATTATTATCCCAATTATGAACGCCTCAAGAGTATGAAAGCGGGCATCAGGTTTAGTGACACCTATGCAACGCGCGACATACTGATGGATGCGATGCTCAGCGGGAACACGCCGGTAACCAATGCCGGATCGGTGCGGACAAGCCACATCGACAATGGCGACAAGCTATTTTCTGGCCTGTTTTATATGAGGCCGGAAGATTATGATGCCGTTGGCGGGGACCTGACAATTAGTCGTTTCAAGTCCAAATACGCCACGCTGAAAGCCAAAGCGACACTCTTCAATGATGCCTATGTCGACGACACCCATTTGGAATGCGTCGAAACAGTTAAATACGACAAGAACATTCTTGTATTGTTCATCAATTCGATTGAATCGGTCCACGGCGTCACAGTCCGCCAACCCACCAACAAATCCCGGCTTTTCGTCAACCTGGTTGGAGAAGTCGAAAAGCCATTCTACATCAAAGGAAAAAAGATACGGCCGCGCTATGTCCCGGCGCATCAAGACCAGGATGAGGCGGAACAGACCTGGCTGAAAAGGCTCAAGCAAAAATTGCGGCTTTGAAAGACAACGTCGTCGATCTGAGTTTCAGCCTGAACCGCCAATACCGAGCCGGTTTCGACCTTCGCGGCGGGCAGGCACAGATTGGAGCAGAATGAGACTTCATCCAGCCGCCGAACGGATTGCTTTTTTCAGCACGCTTGTCGCTGTTCTTGTCCTTGCACTGGTGCCTATACCCGGACTCGAGGAGTACGGGATCGATATCGGTTTCCATTACGACAAGCTGAATCACGCCAGCGCCTTTGCCGTCATGACTTTCCTTGGAGGGCTCGGCTGGCCTGATCGCAAGATCAGGCTGATCGTCTTCCTTGCAGTTGTTGGAGCGGCGATCGAGGTCCTCCAGGGCACGGCGCTGATACGACGTGATCTGGACGTGTCCGACTGGGTTGCCGATTGCGTCGGCATCGCGTGTGGCCTCGTGGCCGTGATCTGTGTGAACTGGATCTTGCGGCGCAGAGGTTGAGCCTGTTCTCAAGCCCTTTGTGCACGGGGCCGATAGCCAGAGGAGTTCGCCCCCGGCTCCATTGACTCGGCGAAATCGGATTGCAACGGTCCGATCCGAGAGTGGGCGGTTTTTTCTACCTTGGCCGGACAGATGAAGCTTCGGGCGCGGCACCCAGGAAGCGCGCCATCAGTATTGAGGGACGATGACGATCAAGATCAGGCTTCCGGGTGGCGTGTTGAAGGTCAAGCAACGTCATGAGTTGCGGCGACGGGAGCACAAGGGCGAAGTCCCGGTCTGGCAGTTTGGCAAATATTTCGTCATCTGGTGGCCCAGTACAATTCCCGATCGACCCTCCAAGAGCTCGAATACTGACGATGAGCTTGAAATGAACATTCCATCGACTGGAGAAAGCACGTAAGCTCTATGCATCATGGCTTTGCGAATCAGATTGCCGGGGGGCACACTGAAGGTGAAGACCTACCGCGAACTGCGTGATCGCGAGCGGGATCGCAGGGTGCCTGTGCTGAAACTGGGATCGCTCTATTTCGTCTGGTCCTCGGCCAAGCATCATTCGCACAGGCACAGTCCGCGGCCCTGACATTTTTTGCCGGGCGAAAACCGCTTGCACACTTTTCCTGAATTGCTCCGGAGCGGCCCCTTCGCAGGCAGCGCAATCTGGATCAGCTTGCCTCGCGCATCGCCTCGGCCGCCTGCAGGTCCACCGACACCAGTTGGCTGACGCCCTGCTCGGCCATGGTCACGCCGAACAGCCGGTTCATGCGCGCCATGGTGATGGGATTGTGGGTGATGATGACGAAACGCGTCTCGGTGGTGGCCGCCATCTCGTCCATGAGATTGCAGAAGCGTTCGACATTGTGGTCGTCGAGCGGCGCGTCGACTTCGTCGAGCACGCAGATCGGCGC
>NZ_RZPQ01000386.1:0-5520 GCF_003999135.1 Mesorhizobium sp. M7A.F.Ca.CA.004.06.1.1
TTTCTTAACAGGTCGGCTGTAAGGTCCCGGACAGAGGGGTTGAGGCCATGAAAGCAGTGCTGCTGGGTTTTCTGAACGACGAGACCGGCGCCACGGCCGTCGAATATGGCGTCATCATCGCCGTGCTGTCGCTGGCCATCGTCGGCGGTATCGGTGAGGTCCGCGACGGGATCATCTGGCTGTTCAGCGACAACAACAGCAAGCTTGCGAACGCTTTCGCACCCACGCCCTGATCCGGCTTTCCGCGCCTGCGGGCAGGATCATTGCCCGCCGGGCGCCTCCAGGATTGTTCCCAGCGAGACCTTGGCCGACCCTGGCTTAAGCGGTTTTTGCTGCGATGCGTCGGGCGCCCAGCCGGACATCCAGACAATCGAGAAACTTGCCCTCACGCGGCCGTCGGGGTCGGAAAACCGCTCGGCGTAGATTTCCGCCGCGCGGGCAAACAGCTTGCGCGAGCCCGGCCGCCGGCTGCGATCGGTGAGCGCAGAGGTTTCGCCCATGGCCCGCAGATCCGCCATCAGGTTGAACAGGCTGGCATAGCGCACCGTCACCGTCTCGACGTCGGCGACCGGCAGAGCGAGACCGGCGCGCTGCAGCAGCGCACCGGCATCGCGCACGTCGGTGAACGGGGCGACACGCGGACTGGCGCCGCCGTAAAGCTCGGTCTCGGCCGAAAGCAGGCTTTCGCGCAACTCGAAAAGCGTACCGGCGCCGGCAAAGGCGCCGAGGAAAAGACCATCCGGCCGCAACGCACGGCGGATCTGGATCAGCATGCCGGGGATGTCGTTCATGGCCTGCAGCGACAGAAGCGACACCGCCAGATCGAGGCTTTCCGCTTCGAACGGCACGGTTTCGAGCGGTGCGATCAAGCCGGCGCCGCCACCGCTCAGGAAGGCCGTGTCCGCCTCGACGCGGACGATGTCGGCGACCTTGCCGCTTTCGGCGAGCGTTTCTGCCGCCGCCGGCGTCTGGCAAAACAGCACAGCCGCCTTGCCGAACCTGCGCTCGACGGCGCCCAGCCGGTCGGCAAGGTCCTCGGCCGTGCGGCGCATGAGGAAGTCCGCACCGTCGACCGGATGGGCAAGCGCGCGCCGCTTGTGCGCCAGCCATAGAGAGGTATCCATTATCGGCTGCAACGGGCAGATCCTTTGTTTGTCCACGCTCCGGGATCGTTGATATAGTGGCGCGCAGGAGCAACCACGTGGCCGATCCGATGCCCAAGATCAAGTCCATCGCGATCACGAACCTGGCCCGGTCGGTTGTCGGCTGGCCGGCGCGTATGCTGTTTCCGCCGGTCTGCGCCGGTTGCCGCCGGCATGTCTCGCAGCCAGGCGTGCTGTGCGGCGCCTGCTGGCCGAAGCTCAGGCTGCTGGAGCGGCCATGGTGCCCGGTCATGGGCACGCCGTTCACCCACCATATGGGCGAAGGCTTTCTGTCGGCCGAGGCGATTGCCGATCCGCCGCCTTTCGAGCGGGCGCGGGCGGCGGTCGCCTATTCCGGCGTTGCCCGCCAGATGGTGCAGGGGCTGAAATACCAGGATCGCACGGATCTGGCACCCTGGATGGCGCGCTGGATGGTTCGCGCCGGTGCCGATCTCATCGCCGAGGCGGATGTGGTGGTGCCGGTGCCGCTGCACTGGCGGCGCTTTTTCAGGCGGCGCTTCAACCAATCGGCGGAACTGGCGAGGGCGGTCTCGACGCTTAGTCAACTGCCCTTCGCCCCCTCGGCGGTGCGTCGCGTGAAACTCACCCGCCAGCAGGTCGGGCTGGAGCGCGGGGAACGCGAGGAAAATGTGCGGGCTGCCTTTCGGGTACCCGCCGAGGCGGAAATCGAGATCGCCGGCCGCAGGGTGCTTTTGATCGACGATGTCTACACCACCGGCGCCACGGTGCGTTCCGCCACCAAGGCGCTGAAAAGGGGCGGTGCGGCCGCCGTCGACGTGCTGACCTTTGCGCGTGTGTTGCCGGGGGACTTCCGGGCGGACGAGTCCGCGACTATATAAGTCGGCAACGAACAGCGGAAATTCGTCATGGCCGATGTCACGATCTACACCCGCATGATGTGCGGCTATTGCACGGCAGCCAAGCGGCTGCTCGAGCGCAAGGGCGTCGCCTTTACCGAGCACGATGCCTCCTTCTCGCCGGAACTGCGCCAGGAGATGATCTCCCGGGCGCATGGCCGCACGACCTTTCCGCAGATTTTCATCGGCGATACGCATGTCGGCGGCTGTGACGACCTCCACGAGCTAGAGGCCGAAGGCCGGCTGGACAAACTGCTCGCCAACGGCGCGACGAATTGAGGGAATGACGATGGGTGTTTTCAAAGCCGCTGCGATCCAGATGCGTTCAGGCGAGAGTCCCGAGCGCAACGCCGTGGATCTCGAACGGCTGGTGCGCGAAGCAGCCAGCCTAGGTGCCACCTATATCCAGACGCCGGAAATGACCGGCGCGCTGATCCGCGACAAGGAAGCTCGCGCCGCCTCGTTTACGTCCGAAGACAAGGACATCGTCGTTTCGACCGCGCGCAGATTGGCCAGGGAACTCGGCGTCTTCCTGCATATCGGCTCGACCGCCATCCTGCGGGCCGACGGCAAGCTCGCCAACCGGGCGCTGCTGTTTGGCCCGGATGGTGCTGCGCTCGCCACCTACGACAAGATCCACATGTTCGATGTCGACCTCGACAATGGTGAGAGCTGGCGTGAATCCGCTGCCTACGAACCGGGCACCGAGGCCGTCGTCACCGAGATCGAGGGTGCAAAGCTCGGCTTCGCCGTTTGCTACGATTTGCGCTTTCCGCAGCTCTTCCGTGCCGAGGCACTGGCCGGCGCCGATCTGCTTTCCGTACCTGCCGCCTTCACCCGTCAGACCGGCGAGGCGCACTGGCACGTGCTGCTCAGGGCCCGCGCCATCGAGAATGGCGCCTATGTCATCGCCGCCGCGCAGGGCGGCCTGCATGAGGATGGCCGCGAGACCTACGGTCATTCGCTGATCGTCGATCCGTGGGGCCGTATCATCGCGGAAGCCGCGCATGACGAGCCTGATGTGATCGTCGCCGAGATCGACCCGGCGCAGTCGCTTGCCGCGCGCAAGAAGATCCCCAACCTCAGGAATGCACGGGATTTCGCCGTCAATGCCGGTTCGGGCGAGGCGCCGCGGCTCAGGGGTGCAGCCTCTTGATCCGCTTTGCCCTGATCTGCGAGCACGAGCACGAATTCGAAGGCTGGTTCCGCAGCAACGACGATTTCGACACCCAGAAGAAGCGCGGCTTTGTCGATTGCCCCACCTGCGGATCGCACAAGGTGCAGAAGGCGCTGATGGCGCCGGCCGTCTCCACGGCGCGCAAACAGGAAACAATAGCGCTGGCGATGGGCGAGGCGCAGAAGCAGGCTTTGGCACAGCTCAAGGCAATGGCCGAGAAGGTGCGCGAGAACGCCGACTATGTCGGCGACAAGTTCGCCGAGGAAGCGCGAAAGATCCATTTCGGCGAGAGCGACCCGCGCGGCATCTATGGCGAGGCGACGCTGGACGAGGCCAAGAGCCTGGCCGAGGACGGCGTCGAGTTCATGCCGATCCCGGTGTTCCCGGACGATCGCAACTGAGTCTTTCGACGCCAGCGGGACAGCGCCCCCCTTTGTCCTGCCGGACATCTCCCCCACGGGGGAGATCGGACGTCACCTAGGCCTTCGCCAATCTCTGACGTGGCAGGCGCAGTGTCGAAGCTGCCAATCTCCCCCCTCGTGGGGGAGGTGTCCGGCAGGACAGAGGGGGGCGCGAAGGATCGCAACAGAAATTAGCTCACGCTCCCGATCAGCTTTTCCAGCAGCCGAGAGAGCGTCTCCCGTTCCGCCGGCGTCAAGCCCGAGAGAATCTCGTGCTCGTTGGCAACATGGGCAGTGACGGCCTCATCGATCAAGGCCAGGCCCTTGTCGGTCAGCCTCACGACAATGCCGCGCCTATCGTTGGGATGCGGCCCGCGCAGGATCAATCCGGACGTTTCGAGCCGGTCGAGCCTGTTGGTCATGGCGCCTGACGTCACCATCGTCGCTTCATAGAGGGCGGTTGGCGTCAGCGCGTAGGGAGAGCCTGAACGGCGCAGCGTGGCCAGCACGTCGAATTCCCCGGACTGCAATCCATAACGGGCAAACAACGGCGCTAGGCGCTCGCGGGCGATCAGCGAGGCGGCCTCGTTCAGCCGCCCGAGCACACCCATCGGCGAGACATCCAGATCGGGCCGCTCCCGCTTCCATTGCTCGATCGCCCGTGCTGCCCTGTCCAACTGTCTCACCATCATATATCTTGACGTTAAGAATCTTTCCATTATCTTATCTTAACATGCAATGCCGGCCAAGGGCCGCGCTACAGGATTCGGTCAATGAAACGTCTTTGGGATTCGGCGCTCGGCCTGCTGGTCGTCACCGGCGGCCTGCTCGGCCTGACGCTGCCATTCGGCAAGCTCGCCACGGCTGCCGGCGTGCCGGCCATGGTCTGGGCCTTCGTCATCTCGCTCGGCGCCGGCGGCGTCTTGCTGTGCGTGCTCCTGGCTCGCGGCCAGCGGGTCCGGCTCACCGCGCACAAATTCCGCTATTTCTTCGTCACCGCCGCGGTGTCCTATGCCGTCCCCAACCTCCTGATGTTCTCGGCCATCCCGCATCTGGGCGCCGGCTACACCGGCATCATGTTCACCCTGTCGCCTGTCATCACACTGGTGTTCTCGATCCTGTTGCGTGTCCGGCGCCCCAACATGCTGGGCATTGTCGGCATCGCCGTCGGCTTCGTCGGCGCCGTCATGGTCGCGGTGACGCGCGGCGAGGCCGGCCAGCCGGCCGATTTGTTCTGGGTGGCGATGGGGTTGCTCGTTCCGGTCAGCCTTGCCGCCGGCAACATCTACCGCACGGTCGACTGGCCGGACGGCACCGGCCCGATCGAGCTTGCCGTCGGCAGCCATCTGGCGTCGGCGGTGATGCTGCTTGCCGGCATTCTCCTCCTGTTCGGCGGCGAGGCTTTCGCGCCACTCGGCGGCGTGCCGCTGGTGGTGGTCGCGCAGGTTGCGTCGGCATCGGCGATGTTCGCCTTCTTCTTCCGGCTGCAGGCGGTTGGCGGTCCGGTCTATCTCAGCCAGATCGGTTATGTGGCGGCGGCCGTCGGCCTGTTTGCCGGAACCATCTTCCTCGGCGAGCACTATCAGCTGCTGACCTGGGCGGGCGCGGTCATCATCACCGCGGGCGTGTTCATCACCACCAGGGCACAAAGCCAGACCGGCACGAAGCTGCAAAGGCAGGCGGCGTAAGTGCTTTCGCGCCTCAGCCGGCGTCGGTTTCGTTCTCTTCGCCACCGGGTTCCGGCCTTGGGTGCCGGCGGCGATGAGTGGCCGCGGCGCGGGCCGCCTGTTCGTAGATGCCGGTCATCAGCTCCAGTGTGCGCGCCGCTTCCTCGAGCTTGGCCGCCATCTCCGGGACGCGTGTCACCGCTTCGATGAGCAGGACGGACCGGATGTCGGCATAGCGTTCGGTGAAGCGAAACC
>NZ_RZPQ01000387.1:0-5514 GCF_003999135.1 Mesorhizobium sp. M7A.F.Ca.CA.004.06.1.1
GGTGTAGAATGTCTCGCCGCCGGCCTTTATCACCGATGCCGCGTCGAAGGCGCTGGCCGGCGGCGAGACATTCTACACCTGGCAAAGGGGCATCCCCGAACTTAGGCAGGCACTCTCCCGTTACTATGCCAGGCATTTCGGCAAGACCTTCCCGGAGGAAGAATTCATCGTCACCGGCTCCGGCATGCATGCCATCCAGCTGGCGCTCGACGCGCTCGCCGGTGCCGACGACGAGGTTGTCTATCTGTCGCCGGCCTGGCCGAATTTCGATGCCGCGGCAGCGATAGCGGGAGCCGTTCCGGTCGCGGTGACGCTCGATCATTCCGGCAATGGCTGGTCCTGCGACGTCGAGAAGCTCGCGGCTTCGATCACGCCGCGCACAAAGGCGCTGTTCATCAACACGCCGTCGAATCCGACCGGCTGGACCGCCGATGATGAGACCTTGCAGGCCATCCTCGATCTGGCGCGCGCCAAAAACCTTTGGATCATCGCGGACGAGATCTATTCTCTGTTCCACTATGGCCACGGCCGCGCGCCGTCCTTCCTCGACATCGCGTCGGCGGAAGACCGCATCCTCTATGTCAACTCCTTCTCCAAGAACTGGGCTATGACCGGCTGGCGCGTCGGCTGGATCAAGACACATCCGAGCTTGCAGCAGGTGTTCGAGAACCTGATCCAATATTCGAATTCCGGCGTCGCCCAGTTCATGCAGCGCGGCGCGGCCGCCGCCCTTGATGAGGGCGATGCCTTCGTTGCCGAACAGGTGGAGCGGGCGCGCAAGGCGCGCGACCTTGTCTGCGGCATCCTCGGCGCCACCGGCCGCGCCCGGTTTACGGTGCCGCAGGGTGCGTTCTATCTGTTTTTCACTGTCGACGGCATCACCGATTCACGCACCGCTGCCTTCGACATTGTCGACAAGGCCAATGTCGGCCTGGCGCCAGGCACGGCTTTCGGCCCCGGCGGCGAGGCGTTTTTGCGGTTGTGTTTCCACCGCCGCCTCGACCAGGTCGAGGAAGCGGCGCACCGGCTGGCGAAGTGGATGAAGGCAGTTTGAGGATTGGGCTGGACAGGAAAGCCGCGCGTTTGAAGATTCTGGACCGCCTCACTCTTCGGCCGCAGTAACGGCATGGATCCTAGGGTCTGCGCCGCGTCGCTTCGCTCCTTGCTTCGCCCTAGGATGACGAAGAGAAAGATGCCTCGGCCAACCTCGAAGGTCGGCCATTGCTACGATGCCAGACTCCAACTCTGTGACTAGCCAGAAGCCCCCACGCTTCGTCATCCTAGGGCGTAGCAGTCGCGAAGCGACGTCGCGGAGACCCTAGGATCCATGCCGTGACGTCGGAGCGTCGCGGCGTTGGAAGCAATCGACAGGCGCAACCAGCAACGGCTTCAGCCGCCTGACTTGGGGACCAGCAGGGGAATGATGCGGTCGCTCTTGGCTACCGAAGGCCGCCCGGCGGAGCCATAGGGGATGCCGAGCGCATCCCAGGTCTCGACCAGCGCATCCTGCAATTCGGCGATCAGTGCATCGGAGTGGAACGGCGTCGGCGTGATGCGCAGCCGCTCGGTGCCGCGCGGCACGGTCGGGTAGTTGATCGGCTGGATGTAGATGCCGTGCACGCCGAGCAGGCGGTCGCTGGCCATCTTGCAGGCCTCGGGATCGCCGACTAGCAGCGGCACGATGTGGGTCGGCGAGTCCATCACCGGCAGGCCGGCGGCCGACAGGATCTGCTTGGTTCGGCTCGCCTGCTGCTGCTGGGCGTCGCGCTCGGCCTGCGAGCGCTTGAGATGGCGGATCGACGCGGTCGCGGCAGCCGCGATCGCCGGCGGCAGTGCCGTGGTGAAGATGAAGCCCGGCGCATAGGAACGCACGGCGTCGATCACGGCGCTGGTGCCGGTGATATAGCCGCCCAGCGTGCCGAATGCCTTGGCCAGGGTGCCTTCGATGATGTCGATGCGGTCGGCCAGGCCTTCGCGCTCGGTGATGCCGCCGCCGCGCGGCCCGTACATGCCGACGGCATGGACCTCATCGATATAGGTCATGGCGTTGTAGCGCTCGGCGAGCTCGACGATCTCTTTGATCGGCGCGATGTCGCCATCCATCGAGTAGACGCTTTCGAAGACGATCAGCTTGGCGCGTTCGCGTCCCGCCGCCTGCAAAAGGCTTTCCAGATGCGCGACGTCGTTGTGGCGGAAGATCTTTTTCTCGGCGCCGGAACGCCGCACGCCTTCGATCATCGAGGCGTGGTTCAATTCGTCCGAGATGATCAGGCAGTTGGGCAAAAGCTTCGCGATGGTCGAGATCGAGGCCTCGTTGGAGACGAAACCGGAGGTGAAGACCAGTGCCGCTTCCTTGTCGTGCAGGTCGGCAAGCTCCACCTCGAGTTCGACCAGCGGGTTCGAGGTGCCGGAAATGTTGCGGGTGCCGCCGGCGCCCGAACCCATCTTGCCAGCGGTATTCTGGAACGCGGCGATGACGTCGGGATGCTGGCCCATGCCGAGATAGTCGTTGGAGCACCAGACGGTGATTTCCTCGGCGCGGCCATTGGAACGCCAGATGGCGCGCGGGAACTTGCCCGCGATCCGCTCCAGGTCGGCGAAAACGCGGTAGCGACGCTCGGCATGGAGCTGGTCGATCGCTTCCTCGAAGAACCGCTGATAGTTCATATAGGCTTCCCAATTTTTGCGCGGGATCATAATCATTGGCCTGTTGGTCGTCCACCTGGCCTTTTTGGTCAAAATGCCACGCCCCGGACCTGTTCCTAACGATCACGGATCGTGGCCTATTCCCTTGATGTGGATCAACTTTGTTTCAGGACGATGCCACTAGCCGGCGATGCCGGTTACCACGGTTTCAATGGTTATGCGGCGGGCTTTCCAGTAGAGCGGGGGTTGAGACAGTTTCCGATAAATCTTGGATAAGCGAGGAAGCGGATGACGGTTTTGGTTACAGGCGGCGCCGGTTACATCGGCAGCCATATGGTCTGGGAGTTGCTTGATGCCGGCGAGGGCGTGGTCGTCCTCGATCGCCTTTCCACCGGTTTCGAATGGGCGGTGGCGCCCGAGGCAAGGCTGGTCGTCGGCGACGTTGCCGACCGGGAATTGGTCGGCTCGGTCATCAGGGAGAACAAGGTCGACGCGATCATTCACTTCGCCGGCTCGATCGTGGTTCCGGAATCGGTCGCCGACCCGCTCAGTTACTACGAGAACAACACCTCGAAGACGCGCACGCTGATCGAAACCGCGGTGCGCGAAGGCGTGCCCAATTTCATCTTTTCATCGACTGCCGCCGTCTATGGCGGAGCCGGCCTGGAGCCGGTGCGCGAGGACGCCCGCCTGTCGCCGGAATCGCCCTATGGCCTGTCCAAGCTGATGAGTGAGTGGATGCTGCGCGACGCGTCGATCGCGCATGGCCTGCGCTATACCGCGCTGCGCTACTTCAACGTCGCCGGCGCCGACCCGAAGGGCCGCACCGGCCAGTCGACGCCGGGCGCAACCCATCTGATCAAGGTCGCCTGCGAGACGGCACTTGGCAAGCGGCCGTTCATGCAGGTGTTCGGCACCGATTATCCGACGCCGGACGGCACCTGCATGCGCGACTACATCCACGTCAGCGACCTGGCGGCGGCGCATCGCCTGGCCTTGCAGCGGCTGCGTGCCGGGGGACAAAGCCTCGTCGCCAATTGCGGCTACAGCCATGGCTATTCGGTGCTCGAGGTCATTGACAGCGTGCGCCGCGCTTTTGGCCGTGATTTCGAGGTGAAGATGGGCGACCGTCGTCCTGGCGATGCCGCGGCGGTGGTTGCCAATTCGGATCTCGCCCGCGCCGAGCTCGGCTGGACCCCGCAACGCGACGATCTCGACCAGATCGTCGCCGACGCGCTCGCCTGGGAGCGCATCTTGACCGGCAAGAACTCCGCGCGCGGCTGAGCCGGGTTCTCCCAAGGGCTCGCAAGGCGGGCAGCGAAGCGCTATTGAAGGCCTTCGCGGCAAGGTGCGGAGGCGCCGCGCCGCGAGGAGCTCTTGGGGGATGGCATGAAAATAACGGTGCTCGGGGCCGGTGTCGTCGGTACGGCGGCCGCCTATTATCTGGCCAGCGACGGCCATGAGGTGACAGTGATCGAGCGCCATCCGGCGGCGGCACAAGGCACCAGCCAGTCCAATGCCGGCCTGGTGTCAC
Organism: Mesorhizobium sp. M7A.F.Ca.CA.004.06.1.1; assembly: GCF_003999135.1. NCBI lineage: Bacteria > Pseudomonadati > Pseudomonadota > Alphaproteobacteria > Hyphomicrobiales > Phyllobacteriaceae > Mesorhizobium > Mesorhizobium sp. M7A.F.Ca.CA.004.06.1.1. The sequence continues at coordinate 4,181 of NZ_RZPQ01000387.1, forward strand.
CGGGTGACGCCACCGCCTGGGCCTCGCCGGCGGCTTTGAAGACTTTCCTGCGCGGGCTCTACAACCATGATCTCGGCATCAAGGTCAGGCTGCGCCTCGATCCCTATTTCCTCGCCTGGAGCCTGCGTTTCCTGCGCCAGTGCACGGTGGCGCGCCTGCGCGCCAACACCGACATCAAGCTCAGGCTCGCGCTCTATTCGCGTGACTGCATCAATGCGCTTTCGGAAGCGACCGGCATCCACTACGACGAACGCAAGAAGGGCATTCTCTACTTCTTCCGCTCGCAAAAGAGCCTCGATACCGGCACCGACAATTACCGTTATCTTGCCAGGCACGGCCTGCCGATCGAAATCGTCGGCCGCGACCGGCTGGTCGAGCTGGAACCAGGCCTTGCCGGCGTCAAGGACAAGATTGCCGGGGGCGTCTATTCGCCAACCGACCAGACCGGAGATTCCAAGCAGTTTGTCGACAGGCTGGCCGCCTATGCTGCCGAGAAGCTCGGCGTCAAATTCCTGTTCGGCACGACAGTCGAAGGCCTCGACATCGAGGGCGATCATGTGCGCGCGGTGATGACGTCGGCCGGCCCGGTCGCCGGCGATGCCGTGGTCATCTCGATGGGACCGGAGAGCGGCCTGCTCGGGCGCCGTTACGGCATCGACCTGCCTGTCTATCCGGTAAAGGGCTATACCGCGACGATTCCCCTGGAGGACGAAAGCAAGGGACCGACCATGGGCGGCGCCGACGAGGACCGGCTGATCGGCTATTCCAGGCTGGGCAACCGCTTGCGGATGTCCTCGACGGCTGAATTCACCGGCTTCGACCGAACTTTCAAGCCCGCCGATTTCAAGACGATCATCAGCACCGGCAAGGATCTTTTCCCGGGTGCCTTCGACGAGAAGAAGGCTGTGTTCTGGGCCGGTCTGCGGCCGATGATGCCCAACTCGGTGCCGGTCATCGGCCAGGCTCGCTACAAGAATCTCTATCTCGACACCGGCCACGGCCATGTCGGCTGGACCATGGCCTGCGGCTCGGGGAAATTCCTTGCCGACCTCGTTTCCGGCCGCAAGCCGGAGATCGACCCGCAGGGGCTGGTCTACGGGGGGTAGTGATGTCGGGACCGCAAGTCGCTATCGACCTTGGCCGCATCGAGCGCAATGCGCGCACGATCGTCGAGCGCTGCGCGCTGTCGGGCATAAAAGTGTTCGGCGTTACCAAGGGCACTTGCGGCATGCCGCAAGTGGCGCGCGCCATGTTGCGCGGCGGTGTCGCCGGCATCGCCGAATCGCGTTTCGAGAACATCCGCCGGCTGCGCGACAGCGGCATCAACGCGCCGA
>NZ_RZPQ01000388.1:0-5502 GCF_003999135.1 Mesorhizobium sp. M7A.F.Ca.CA.004.06.1.1
GGCGCGGCGTCCGGCCAGCCCATGGTGCGTCGCCCGCGCGCACCGCGACGTTGTCGTAGCCGAGTTTCCCGAACCGTTGCCGCTGTGCAGGGCGTGTGCCCCTGTCAGCCTTGGTAGAACTCCTGACGCTGCATGCCGAGGCCCTCGATGCCGAGCGTAACGACGTCGCCTGCCTTGAGGAAGATGTTCGGTTTCTGGCCTAGGCCGACGCCAGGAGGGGTGCCGGTGGAGATGATGTCTCCCGGCAGCAGGCTCATGAACTGCGACAGGTAGGACACCAGATAGCGGACGCCGTAAATCATCGTTTTGGTCGAGCCGTCCTGGAATTTGCGCCCGTTGACCTCGAGATGCATCTTGAGGTTCTGCGGGTCGTCGATCTCGTCGGCCGTCACCAGCCACGGGCCGGTCGGTCCGAACGTATCGCAGGACTTGCCCTTGGTCCACTGGCCCTGACGTTCAGCCTGGAAGGCGCGCTCGGAAACGTCATTGATGACGCAATAGCCCGCGACATAGTCCATCGCCTCGGCCTCCGACACGTATTTTGCCGTCTTGCCGATGACGACGCCGAGCTCGACTTCCCAGTCGGTCTTGAGTGATCCACGCGGGATTTCGACCGGATCGTTGGGGCCGACAATGGCCGACGTGGCCTTCATGAAGATGATCGGCTCCGGCGGCACCGTCGCGCCCGTCTCTGCGGCGTGGTCGGAATAATTCAGGCCGATGCAGATGAACTTGCCGGTGCCGGCAACGCAGGCACCGAGGCGCGGGTTGCCTTCGATCAAGGGCAAGGTCATCGGGTCGATGGCGCGTAGTGCGTCAAGACTTTCCGGAAGCAACGTACTACCGGCAATGTTGGCCACCTTGCCAGATAGGTCGCGGATGCGGCCGTCCTTATCGAGCATTCCGGGCTTTTCCTGGCCCAACGGGCCATAATGCAACAACTTCATTTTAGGGGTCACTCCTCGACATGACTTCACGTTCTAAAGACGTAGTCGGCAGTCGTGGCGGCCGCAAAAGCCGGAAGGTCGCGGCCGATAGACAACAAGTTCCTTGCTACGCCAAACCTGCCATTTGGGCGATGAAGGCATTCGCGCTTATCAGTCCGGAACGGTCCAGCCCTGCTCGGCCGCGTGGCGCTTCTCGAAGGCATCGATTTGGTCCTTCTGTGACAGCGTGTAGTCGAGTTCGTCGATGCCGTTTAGCAAGCAGTGCTTGGAGAACTCATCTATCTCGAAGGAATGGACCGCTCCGTTCGGGGCGGTCAGAGTCTGTGCGGCGAGATCGACCTCAATGGTCGCCCCCTGTTGTTCCTTGAGCTGGATCATGATGCTGCTGATTGCGTCGCGTTTCAGTACCACTGGCAGCAGACCGTTCTTCAAGCTGTTGGAGAAGAAGATGTCGCCAAAGCTCGGCGCGACGACAACCCGGAAACCATAATCCGCAACCGCCCAGACGGCATTTTCGCGCGACGAGCCGCAACCGAAATTATCTTCGCCAACCAAGATCTCGCCGTGGCGATAGGGTGGCGTGTTGAGTACAAAATTTTCCCGCTCCTTGCCGCCGTCGTCGAAGCGCAGATCGTGGAAGAGATATTGGGAAAAGCCCTCGGCGCGGGGTTTCGAAAGGAAGCGCGCCGGCAGGATCTGGTCGGTATCGACATTGACGCCAGGAAAGGGAACGGCGGTCGCCGTGACCGACTTGAACGGTTCCATGGTCATTCTCCTCGCTGAAACTGGCGAACGTCGGTGAGGTGGCCGGTGATAGCGGCTGCGGCCGCCATGGTCGGGCTCATCAAGTGGGTACGTGCGCCGCGACCCTGTCGGCCGACGAAATTACGATTTGAGGTCGAGGCGCAGCGCTTGCCGGAAGCCACGGTCTCGCCATTGGTTCCCAGGCAAAGCGAACAGCCCGCCTCGCGCCACTCGAAACCGGCGTGGAGGAAGATGCTGTCCAGCCCCTCAGCCTCCGCCTGAGCCTTGACCAGGCCAGACCCAGGCACGATCCAAGCTTCGACTCTCGGATGGACCGTCCGGCCTTTGACGACCGCCGCGGCGGATCTCAAGTCCTCGATCCGGCCATTGGTGCACGAGCCGATGAATACCCGGTCGACCGGGATTTCAGCCAGCAACGTGCCGGGTTCGAGTCCCATATATGTAAGCGCCTTCGACATGGCTTCGCGGCGCTCGGCGGTGTTGGCGCGATCCGGGTCTGGCACTAGCGCGTCGATTGGAGCGACGTCCTCAAGGCTCGTGCCCCAGGTTACCATCGGCGCGATCTCGGCCGCGTCGAGTGTGACTTCCCTGTCGAACACGGCGTCGGGATCCGAGCCGAGCTGCGACCAGCGCTCGACCGCCTTGTCCCAGGCTTCTCCCGAGGGCGAATAGGGCCGGCCCTTCACATAGTCGAACGTCACCTGGTCTGGCGCGATCATGCCGGCGCGCGCGCCGGCCTCGATCGACATATTGCAGACAGTCAAGCGGCCTTCCATGGTCAGATCACGGATGGCGGAGCCGGCATATTCGATGACATAGCCGACCGCGCCAGCGGCGCCGATCTTACGGATAATGGCGAGAATGACGTCCTTGGCGCTTACGCCGAAGCCCAGTTCGCCCTCGACGGAAATCCGCATGGATTTCGGTTTGCGCTGCCATAGCGTTTGGGTGGCCAACACCTGCGTTGCCTGCGTCATGCCGACGCCGAACGCCAGAGCGCCCAGCGCGCCGTGCGTCGAGGTATGACTGTCGGCGCAAACGATGGTCATGCCCGGCTGGCTGATACCCTGCTCGGGGCCGATGACATGCACGATGCCCTGCCGGCTGTCGGCAAGTTCAAACACGGTGAAGCCGAGCTCCTTGGCGTTCTCCATCAGCGACTCGACCATGCCGCGGCGCTCGGCGCTGGGAATGCGCGCAACCTGACGCACGTCAGTCGGCACGTAGTGGTCGGGCGTGCCGAAAATTTGATGAGGAGCTCTCGGGCGCAAGCCGCGCGCCCGCAGGAACTCGAATGCTGGCTGATAACCGTCGTGGATGAGATGCCGGTCGACATAGAGCAGCGTCTCACCGTCCGCGCGGTCGAGGATGCTGTGCTGCGACCAGATCTTGTCCAGCATGGTGAGAGCCGCGCGAGGCCGGCCTAAGCTCATCATATTTTTCTCCCATAGGAAGCAGATCAAACGAAGCAAGCAACCAAAGGCGGTGATGCTCAGCCGCAGCCGGTGAGTAGCATGGCGCCCGCCGATACGTTCGGGGCCATTTTCTAACGTAGTGACGTCCGCCCCAAGGAGTCTTTGTTGGGAAGGGTGTCATCGCAACGCGCGATGACTGGCGATTGTCGCACCGAGTTGATCGGCTCACCATCGATTCTGGCCAAGGCGTGTCGGGTGGACAGCTTCCCCTCCCGACGCTCGTCCACGGGCGCATCCAACCCGACTCCCGGCAACGGGCGTCGATCCGAACAGACCGTCCAAACTACTTCTCTTCAAGCAACACGGGGGGCCCCTGGGGCTTGGAAGCCAGTGCAGTTAGCTGGCTCCTAACAATGCCGCATATCTTTCAAGGGACAGGCCCGCCGAGCGGTCATCTCAAAGCTGACTCTTGCCCCCGTCAACGACGATCTCGGTGCCCAGCATGAAGGACGAGGCGTCGGAGGCGAGGAAAAGCGCCACTTCCGCCTGCTCGGATGGATCGGCGGCGCGGCCGATCGGCACGCGTGCCTGAACGGTCGCCAGCGCCTTTTCGGCGCCGTTGGCGAACGGTCCTTCGCTGGTGAACACGGCGGTCTTGGTTGGTCCTGGCGACAGGCAGAAGACACGGATGCGGCGCGACAAGAGGTCTGCCGAAATCGCCTTGGCTAGGGCCAAGGCCGGAGCCTTCGAAGCCGCGTACAGTGCCATATTGGGCTGACCGGTCTTGGCGGCGATCGACCCCGTCAGGATCACCACGCCGCAATCGCGCATGAAGGGTGCTGCCTTTTGGACCGTGAAGAACTGGCCCTTGGTGTTGACAGCAAAAAGCTTATCGAAATCCTCGCCGGTCCAGTCGGCGAACGGCTTGAACACGGTGATGCCGGCATTGGCGAAGACGATGTCGATGCCTCCGAGCGCTTCCGAGGCAAGCACCGCACCAGCCGCGATGGAGTCCAGGTCGGAGACGTCCATGTGGACGCCGACACTACCCGGACCCAGCTCGGCTGCCAGCGCCTGGGCTTTCTTGCCGTCGCGTGCGCAGAGCGCCACACGCGCGCCTTCGCGGACGAATGTCCGCGCCGCAGCAAGCCCGATGCCGCTCGTTCCGCCGGTAATCAGCGCAGTCTTTCCCGCAAGTCGCATTCACAATCCCTCAATGTTGGCGCCCGCATCCGTCTGGTGGTGAGAACCTACGGGAGGCGGCGGGTGGTAGGAGCCCAGCTCATCTTCGCCGGCACACCCCCGGGCCAAATGGAGCATGCCCCGCTCTGATAGCGTTTGACCGGCTGCTCGGCATTGAATGCTCTCTTTGCCCCTTCATGGTTCAGACGAGAGCGCCGACGCGGACGTGGCGCCAGTCTCGGCCTCTCTTAAAAGCAGGCTTCCATGATCGAAAGTCGCAAACGGGAAGGAAAGCATCGTGCCCGACGATGCCGCGGCCCGGCACATCGCCGATCACGATGCCCCCCTTCCCGAATGGCGTCTTCAGTTGCTGCCCACGACGCTTTAGACAATCCGGGGACGCTACAGTTTGCCGGCTGATCCCGACTGGGGTCGCGTGGTCCGCCGCGCCGCACGCAAATCGAAGGATTTCAAGATTCTCGGTTCAAGAGCAGGAGATTTATACATGTACACCGATCCGATCAGGGTTTTCTGGGTGCCTGGATGCTCGGCCTGCGTCAAGACGAAGGAGTTCCTGACCAGTCTCGGCGTGCCGTTCGAATCCGTGAACCTGCTCGAGAACGAGCAAGGCGCAGCCGACCTCGCCAAGCTCGGCGCGAAGTCTTTGCCTGTCGTATCGCGCGGCGAGAAGTTCACCTTCGCCCAGTCGCTCGACCAGGTCGCCGAGTTCGTCGGCAGGAAGCGAGACGGCGTCGAGCGACTGCCGCCTGAAGAGCTCCATCGGCGCTGGCAGGAATTTCTCGCGGTAGCGAGATCACTGATCGTGGAGATTCCGGTGGACAAGCTCGGCCACCATCCCATTCCGAACCGCCTGGAGCGAACGGTCCTTGGCCTTGCCTATCACATTTTCCAGATACCTGACGTATTCGTCCGCAACGTCGCGGGAGAATTCGAGGATTGGGCGCACTACGTCAATCTTCCCGCGCCTGATGACATGAAGAACAATGCCGACATCCTTGCTTTTGCCGACGCATCGATCGCGACCCTGACGGGCTGGTGGGATGGCTTGCAGGACCGCGCCTGCCTATGGACCGTCCGGACTTATTATGGCGTGCGTTCGGGCTGGGAGGTACTTGAGCGCCAGACCTGGCACTCGGCGCAGCATACGCGCCAGTTGCAGGCGGTACTCGAAG